>NZ_CALETI010000445.1 GCF_937920075.1 uncultured Agitococcus sp. | reverse complement strand
CAATTTCATCTAAAGGAATGGCTAATTCTTGGCTTAATGCGCTGAGTGCCACGCCTTTATCTTCACGACCTTGCAATAAATGTTTAATGCCTAAATTGGCAGCACGTCTTGCCACTAATTGGGTGTTTCGGCCAGTAATAATGGCACATTGAATACCGGCTTGTTGCAACATTTTGATGCCATGACCGTCTTGTGTATCAAAGGTTTTTAACTCTTGGCCATCTTCGCTAAAATATAAACGGCCATCAGTTAAAACACCGTCTACGTCTAACACTAATAAACGAACGGCACGGGCTTTTTCGGTAATACGGACAGCAGCCATTTAAACAACTCCAGCTTTGAGTAAATCGTGCATGTTTAATGCGCCAATCGGTTTGTGTTGTTCATCAACAACAATGACACCATTAATCTTTTTCTCTTCCATTAAGGCAACAGCTTCAGCCGCTAATAAATGTTGACGAATGGTTTTAGGATTTTTGCTCATCACTTGCACAATCGGGGAGGTACGAATATCCACTTCTAAATCAAGGGTACGACGTAAGTCACCATCGGTATAAATGCCCGTCAGTTGACCTTGTTGGTTAACAACAGCCGTCATGCCCAAACCTTTGCGGCTAATTTCTAATAGGGCATCACGAATCAGAGTTTGTTCTTGGACAATCGGCACATTATCGCCACTGTGCATTAAATCAGCAACACGCAATAACAGCTTTCTGCCTAAAGCTCCACCAGGATGGGAAAGGGCAAAATCTTCAGCAGTAAAACCACGAGCAGCGAGTAAGGCAACGGCTAAAGCATCACCTAATACTAAGGTGGCGGTGGTGCTAGAGGTTGGCGCTAAACCTAATGGGCAGGCTTCGACACTTTTGCCAATCTCTAAACTAATATTGGCAAATTGTGCCAAACTAGATTGACCATTGGCAGTAATGCTAATTAATGGAATATGTAAGCGTTTTAAAACAGGTAAAATACTCAAAATTTCGTGTGCTTCACCCGAGTTAGAAATAGCGATAACGACATCTTGTGCGGTAATCATGCCTAAGTCACCATGACTTGCTTCGGCTGGGTGAACAAAAAACGAGGGCGTTCCTGTTGAGGCTAAGGTTGCAGCAATTTTATTGCCAATATGACCCGATTTGCCCATACCCATGACCACAACTCGACCTTTACACTCCAAAATTAACTGACATGCTTGTTGAAAATCATGATTAATAAAAGGTTTAAGAGTCTCTAAAGCAGCTTGCTCGGTGGCAATTACTTGTTGACCTGCTGCAATAAAATCAAAGGTCATGTCGACATATCCTATAGCAAAGCAAAACATGGGGGCTTATGTGTCAAGAATGGAGTGATTACGATAAAATCGTGAGCCACATAAGTCTAAAGCCAGCAATTATCGCTAACTCTGCGCCAGTATGGTAGAGCTTTATGTAATAACTGATTTATAATCATTGACTATTTTGCAAATTTTTAGGAAACATCATCGTATGTTAACGATTTTTAACACCGAAACTCGCCAAAAAGAAAATTTTAAACCTTTACAAGAAGGTCATATCAAAATGTATGTTTGTGGTATGACGGTTTATGATTATTGTCATATTGGTCATGCACGAGTGTTAGTGTCGTTTGATGTGATTACCCGTTATTTACGTGAGCGTGGTTATCAAGTCGAATATGTGCGTAATATTACCGATATTGATGACAAAATTATCAAACGTGCCAATGAAAATGGTGAGTCGATTGAGGCTTTGACGGCACGTTATATTGCGGCCATGGATGAAGATGCAGCCGCATTAGGCGTGATTAAACCTAATCAAGAACCCAAAGCCACCGAGTTTGTGCCAGAAATTATTAATATGGTACAAAAATTGGTCGATAATGGTTTTGCATATCCTGCTGCGAATGGTGATGTTTATTATCAAGTCAATAAATTTGCTTCTTATGGGCGTTTATCGCATAAAAATTTAGAGGATTTGCAAGCAGGGGCGCGTGTTGAGGTTGATGAAGTTAAAAAAAATCCGATGGATTTTGTGTTGTGGAAAGCAGCAAAAGCCAATGAGCCAGCATGGTTGTCTCCGTGGGGTAATGGCAGACCTGGTTGGCACATTGAGTGCTCTGCAATGTCAACGTGCTGCTTGGGTAATCATTTTGATATTCATGGTGGCGGTGGTGATTTACAGTTTCCGCATCATGAAAATGAAATTGCCCAATCTGAAGGAGCAACAGGTGAAAAGTATGTAAATACATGGATGCACGTCGGTTTTGTGTTGGTTGATGACGAAAAAATGTCTAAATCACTCAACAATTTTTTTACCATTCGTGAAGTGTTAAAACTATTTGCGCCTGAAGTGTTACGCTATTTTATTGTTGCTAGTCATTATCGTAGTCCGTTAAACTTTTCGGATGCAGCTTTGCAACAAGCCAAAAGTGCCTTAGAGCGTTTTTATCACACTTTAAAAGGCTTACCTGTGGTTACTGCCCAAGGTGGTGAGGAGTTTGTGACTCGTTTTAATAGTGCCATGGACGATGACTTTAATACACCAGAAGCTTTAGCAGTTTTGTATGAATTAGCACGTGAAGTTAATCGCGCTGAAAAAGCGGGTGAAACCACAGTTGCTGCTGGTTTAGCAGGACGTTTACGCGAATTAGCGGCTATTTTAGGTTTATTGCAAGATAATCCCGAAAAGTTTTTGCAAGGCTTTGCTCAAGATGGTTTGAGTGATGCCGAGATTGACGCCTTAATTCAAGCACGAGCTGATGCCAAAAAAGCCAAAGACTTTGCTCGGTCAGATAAAATCCGTGCCGATTTATTGGCAAAAGGTATTATTTTGGAGGACTCTCGCCAAGGCACAACATGGCGTAGAGGCTGAAAAATAAGCGGTTGATATCAAAATGTAAAAAAAGCCATTTTGATGCTTGACCTATAATTTAAATGGCCTATAATGCGCGCCTACTTGATGACAACGTCGTTAAGTAAATAAGCGGGAATAGCTCAGTTGGTAGAGCATAACCTTGCCAAGGTTAGGGTCGCGAGTTCGAGTCTCGTTTCCCGCTCCAAATTTTTAAAAGCCGATTTTACAATCGGCTTTTTTTATGGCTAAAATTTGTTTTTAGGGTAATTCTATGCTGTCAGCCAGTTCTGCACCCATTGGTGTGTTTGATTCGGGGTATGGTGGTTTGACGGTTTTAAAAGAGTTATTACAGCATTTGCCACAATACGACTACTTATATTTGGGCGATAATGCCCGTACCCCTTATGGCACACGCTCCTATCAAACCGTGTATGAATTTACCTTCGAATGTGTTCGCTACTTATTTGATGCAGGATGTCCATTAGTTATTTTGGCGTGTAATACGGCATCCGCCAAAGCATTACGCACCATTCAACAGCATGATTTACCATTATTGGATGCATCTAAACGTGTTTTAGGTGTAATACGACCTAGTGTTGAGCAAGTTGGCTTATTAACTAAAACAGGACATGTAGGAGTCTTAGGAACAACAGGTACGGTTAATTCGGAATCCTATCGTTTAGAAATCAATAAGTTATTTCCTAGTATTCAAGTGTTTCAGCAAGCTTGCCCAATGTGGGTACCATTGGTGGAAAATGGTGAATATCAAGGTGATGGGGCAGATTTTTTTGTGAAACGCGATTTAGCATTACTTTTTGCTCAAAGTGAAAAAATTGATACAATTATTTTGGGATGTACTCATTATCCTTTATTAATCAATAAAATACGTCAATACTTGCCAAGTCATATACAGGTATTATCTCAAGGAGAGGTGGTTGCTCATAGTCTAAAGGATTATTTGCAGCGACATACTGAGATGGCTAAACGTTGTTCTCAATTTACTCAACGTCAGTTTTTAACCACAGATAATCCCGAAACATTTAGTCAATTAGCCAGTTTATTTTTAGGTCAAAGTATAGATGCTCAAAAAATCTCATTAGGCTAAGATGGTTTAGCAGCATCTATATCTAGCCAATTTTGATGCTTAGTGGTATTGTCTTAAAGTTACAAGCTTATTATATAAAGCAAAAGTATGGTAACTAGTTTGCAAAAAAAATGTTCAAAATGGATTGCTATAGTTTGCTTGCTAAAGTTATCGTAAGCTTCTGATGTGTTGATTAGATATAATTTAAAAAATCTGAATTTTTGTTTGTCAATGCTTTAAAAGTATTTGCCAAACTCAGTAATGAGTAAAAATATAAAACCTATGGATTGTGCTGCAACCAGTGTTTTTTAAGCGAGAGCCTAGGTTTTAAAAAATTAGTATTCAAATTTAATAGCTATATATTGCTACATTTTTAGGAAGTTTAATTGTGACCGATAAACGCTACCAAGTTTTTATCAGTGCGACCTATATGGACTTGCGTGAAGAGCGAGGTATGTTATTGCAGACCTTACCATCGCTAGGATGTTTACCAAGTACCTTTGAAGCTCACACGCAAAGTCTAAGTACCATGGTTAATATTCGCCGTCGAATTGATGAATGTGATTATTATTTGCTTATTGTTGGCAGTCGTTATGGTTCACTAATGCCCTCTGGTGTCAGTTATACCCATATGGAGTATGTTTACGCTGCGACCAAACAAAAGCCAATGTTGGTATTGATGCATGAAGCCCCAGAAACTCGCTCTACAGAGTTTCAAGAGCAAAGCATTGAAGGAAAATTAAAATTTAATGATTTTCGTAAAGTGTTGCAGCGCGAGCGTGACAATATCGTTTATTGGCGTGATGTTAAAGATTTAAGTCATGCCTTACATAATGCTATTCCAGCTTTAATTCGTAAATACCCAACTGTTGGTTGGTCAAGAGTCATTAAAGGAGCGAGTACTGGTGCCACAAGTACAGTTTCTAATTCTGCACTAGAAAAAGAGTGTGAAGCCCTAAAAAGACGTGTCAAAGAGTTAGAGGCTGAAAAAGAAAAATGGTTAAGTGCTGGTGTCAATAGCCCAGAAACCTTAGCCAAAGGTGAAGACTTATTTGACATTCAATACAAGTGTAAAGCCTATGCTGGCGGCAACTGTCAAGATGTATTTGGCAAAACTCGCCTATCATGGAACGAGTTATTGGTTAGTTTTGGCTCCAACTTATTGCAAGCTCAAACAGAAGAGTTTATGGCTGCTAAGTTAAATGAACGCTTACAAAAGAATGCCTTAGCTGAAATACAAAGCGAATATCCTAAAACTCATGCCGTTGTTGATGTACAAATTACGCCTGCAACATTTAATGCCATAAAAATGCAATTTAGAGTCTTAGGATATATTCAACGTGTTTCACGAGAGAACGATCTCAAACAATGGTGGCAGATGACCGCGATTGGTGAGCGTATGTTGGCTAGTATTATGAGTGTTAGACGTACAGCGAGCCGATTAGCTTAAATGACCTTTGGTTTTTATCGATGTGTCGATCAGTCTAAGTTAACTTATTGTTGAGGTACGGTATGCGTCAGTGGAATAGTTGGGGTGATAGTGAAACTAAAATGGCAATTAATGCCAAAGCAGCCCAATTTTTACAAGAGCTTATTGGCCAGTCAACTGCCTTAGCTGATGCGACTTTAGCAGAGGTGATGGCAAAAGTTCCTGTCACACGGTTACCTAAACATCCATTAATTTCTATAGACGCTGAAGATCGAGTTCGCCATGCGCGTGGTCAAAGTTTGCCTGATTGGTTGGCATGGCGTTCAGGTGAGATTCCCGTTTTTCCAGATGGCGTTGCCTTTCCCACAAATAGCCAACAAGTTGCGGAGTTATTAGCTCTTGCCAAAACTCATAATTGGGTAGTGATTCCTTATGGTGGCGGTACTTCTGTTGTTGGTCATATTAACCCTATTGCTGACGAACGGCCCATTTTAACCTTGTCATTAGCGCGATTAAATCAATTGATCGCCTTAGATGAAGCTTCTCAATTAGCAACAATTGGGGCAGGTGCAAACGGTCCGCAAGTTGAAGCCTTATTAAAACCGCATGGTTATACATTAGGGCATTATCCTCAATCATTTGAATTATCTACTTTGGGTGGTTGGATTGCTAGTCGTTCTAGTGGTCAACAATCATTGCATTATGGTCGTATTGAGCAGTTATTTGCTGGCGGACGTGTTGAAACCTTAGAGGGTACTTTAGATATTCCAACGATGCCTGCGTCTAGTGCTGGCCCAGATATTCGTGAAATAATTATGGGGTCAGAAGGGCGTTTTGGTGTCATTACTGAAGCTGTTGTTCGTGTTAGCCGTACGCCAAACAAAGAAGTGTTTTGTGTTTATTTTGTGCCTGATTGGGCAAAAGCTAAAGCAGCAGTACGTGAATTAGTCCAACAAAAAATTCCCTTGTCTATGGTGCGTTTGAGTAATGGAGAAGAAACTCGTACTCAACTGATTTTAGCAGGCCATGCCTTAGCCATTGCGGGTTTAGAAAAAGTGCTAAACTGGCGTGGTGTTGGCGCAGGTAAATGTATGTTAACTATCGGTTTTACGGGTAGTGACCAACGAATTAAGTTTGCGCGTAACGAAGTAACCCGAATTCTTAAAGAGTTTGATTGTGTGGCAACAGGTCAAGTGTTGGGCAAACGCTGGGCGCAAAATCGTTTCCGTGCTCCCTATTTACGAGAAGCTTTATGGTATTTGGGATATGCAGTGGATACCCTAGAAACGGCAGTTGATTGGCATAAAGTGACGCCATATATGACTGATGTTGAACAAGCTTTACGTTTCGCATTACAAGATGAGAATGAGCATGTATTGGCTTTTAGTCATTTATCGCATGTTTATGGTCAAGGATCGAGTATTTATACCACTTATGTTTATAGAGTGGCGGGCAATTATCAACAAACCTATGCTCGTTGGCAAAAATTAAAGGCAGCAGCATCAGCACAAATCATTAAGCACGGTGGCACTATTAGTCATCAACATGGTGTTGGTCAAGATCATGCACCCTATTTACCTGCCGAAAAAGGTGTATTGGGTATGTCTGTATTAAAAACATTGGCAAGCCATTTTGATGTAGATAAGCGTCTAAATCCGCATAAATTATTAGAGGATTAAGCCAATAAAGTGGCTGTTTATTTTTATTAAATAAACACTTTGTCGGCTATTTATCTGATTTGTATAATCTTTGTTGATGAAAAATTGATGTTCTAAGTCCTTAAATTGTCAGTTAAGAACAATCATTTTAATAAAAGACCGAGTATCCTTTGTTTATTCGGTTCTTTTAGTATCTAAGGTAAATACATGTTAAATCGTGATGTCTTGTGGCAAGAGTTGCCTCAAACAGAATGGGATATTATTGTTGTTGGTGGTGGTATCACAGGTGCAGGTGTTGCTCGTGAAGCTGCTCGTGCAGGTGCAAAGGTTTTATTAATTGACCAAAAAGATTATGCCTTTGGCACATCCAGCCGTTCTTCAAAAATGGTGCATGGCGGATTGCGTTATATTGCGATGGGTGATATCAAATTAACTCGTCACTCCTTGGTTGAACGTGAGCGTTTGTTGCGTGAAGCACCTGGCTTGGTTGACCGTATGAGTTACTTTTTTGCCCATTACCAAGGTGGTGGAATCAAAAGTAACCGTTGGGCATTTGCGATTTTATTAATGGCTTATGATATTTTGGCAGGTATCAAAGACCGTAGTTATTTTAATGCTAAAAAGTTTTTAGCCCGTGTGCCAAATTACCGCAGTGATAAATTACTAGGTGCTTCACGTTATACGGATGCAGTGACTGATGATACTCGTTTAGTGATTCGAGTTTTGGATGAAGCTTGTAAGGATGGGGCGGTTACCGTTAACTATGTTAAAGCCGAAAAAACCATTATTACCAATGATCAAGTGACGGCTCTTGTGGTGCGCGATGAACTGAGCCAAGAAACAGCGACATTGAAGGCAAAAGTAGTGGTTAATGCAACGGGCGCATGGGTCAATCGTTTGCGTCAGGAAGTTGCTACAGAGACTGTCAGTGTGCGACCACAACGTGGTAGTCATTTAGTTGTTTCGGCCGAACGCTTACCCTTAAACGATGCTTTAATTTTATTTCATCCTGATGATAATCGTGCCATGTTTATTTATACATGGGAGGGTCGTACGGTTATTGGTACGACCGATTTAGATCATAAAGATAATCTTGATGATGAAGCGGTGATTACGGCTGAGGAGGTTAAATACTTATTACGTGCAGCTAATCATGAATTTCCTCAAGCTAAATTGACACCAAATGATGTAATTGCCACATTCTCTGGCGTGCGTCCTATTGTGAGTAGTGGTAAAGGTCTAGACCCATCCAAAGAGCGTCGTGATCATGCCGTATGGGCGGACAAAGGTGTGATTAGTGTTTCAGGTGGTAAATTAACCACTTTCCGTCAAATTGCTCAAGATGTATTAACAGCGGCTGAGTCTTGGTTGCCAACAATTAAACAACGAGATCAAAAAGCGTCTGTGTTTAGCAAACCTGAAGGACATATTAGTAGTCCATTATCGCCAGAGCAATATCGCCGTTTTGTGGGTAAATATGGCTATTTAGCACAACGTTTTTTGGCTGAAATGCCAGCTCAAGAGTTAAAGTTAATTCCAGAAACTCAAACCATGTGGGCAGAGGTTCGTTGGGCATTGCGTTATGAACAAGTCGTTCATTTAGATGATTTAATGTTACGACGTACGCGTTTAGGTTTATTGTTGGTCAAAGGTGGTGCTGCCCATTTTGACACCATCAAACAAATAGCCTTGAGTGAAGGTTGGACAGAAGAACGCTGGGTAAGTGAGCAAGCTCGTTATAGTCAAATTTGGCAAGCTTATTACAGTTTGCCTAAATTATAGGGTGGGTCATCGACCCATCAATTTGTTGATGGAATGATTAGCATGAATAAAGCACGTTTTTTGAGTATAGATTGTGGTACACAAAGTTTACGTGCTTTTATTTTTGATACTCGTGGTGAGTTGTTGGCGCGTAGCCAGATTCATTTTGAGCCACCTTATCAAGCACCCAAACAGGGTTTTGCTGAACAAGATGCTAATTATTATTGGCATCAATTAGTGACTGCTTGTCAATCATTATGGCGGCAGGGTATTGATCCTAATACAGTGACGGCTGCAAGTGTTACCACTCAGCGTGGTACAACGGTAATTGTTGATGGACGAGGTCAACCTTTATATCCTGCGGTTTTATGGCTAGATGAACGACAAAGCGAAAAATTGCCAGCATTGCCTGTTTATTGGCAAAAACTCCATCAAGTCAGTGGCCATCAACAAACTATTTTAAAATTACGTAAACGTGCGCCTGCCAATTGGTTTATTAGTCATCGTCCAGAATTATGGGCAAAAACCTATAAATTTTTATTATTATCGGGGTATTTAAATTACAAACTAACAGGTGAGTATAGTGATGCTATTCCTTCACAAGTTGGTTATATCCCTTTTGATTATAAAAAGCATCAATGGCATAGTCGTTGGGATTGGCGTTGGCAGGCGTTGGGTTTAACAGCTCAAAAATTGCCTAAATTGATTCCAGCAGGCAAATTAATTGGCCAGCTAACCGTTGCTGCCGCCCATGAATTAGGTTTGCCAGCAGGCTTGGCGATTGTTGCCGCAGGCGCAGATAAGGCTTGTGAAGTCTTAGGTGCAGGATGTGTGAATGCTACTCAAGCGGCATTAAGTTTTGGTACAACAGCCACTTATAATACCGTGACTTCGCGTTATTTATCGTTAAATCCGCCTATGCCACCATATCCTGCTGTATTACCTAAGCAGTATTGTTTGGAGACCCAAATTCCTCAAGGATTTGCTTTAGTTAAATATTTCAAAGAACAGATTGCTGCGAACGAAATTGCTCAAGCAGAACAAGGCAGAGATTGGTTGGCTGTTCTTGAGGATTGGTTAAATGCAACACCAGCAGGTGCTAACGGCTTGATGTGGCAGCCTAGTTTGAGCGTGCAAGCATCAGGTGAAAGTGTGTCAAAAGGAGCATTGTTAGGCTTAAGTACGCAACATACTAAAGCTGATTGGTATAGAGCTTTAGTTGAAGGCTTATTGTTTGCCTTAAAACAAGGCAAAGAACACGTCGAGCAACATACCAAACAAAAAATTGCACAGCTTTTTGCTGCTGGTGGTGGTTCTCAGTCTAATGCAGTGATGCAAATAGCAGCTGATATTTTTAATATGCCCATCAGTAAACCACATACCAGTGAAACTTCTGGTTTGGGTGCTGCGATGTGTGCGGCAGTCGCAATGGGGATTTATCCCGATCTGAATCAAGCGGTACGAGCCATGAGTCGCACCGAAAAAGTTTTTTACCCCAATGCAATCAATGCACGTTTTTATCAGCAACGTTATCAACATGTTTATAAGCCTTGGGTTCAAAACTTAATACAATTGTATGCAGCAAACTGAATTGCTTGAAAAAACATGCGTTAACCGCCATTATTAGCTAAATATTAATTGATTTAGGTTTTTGCTATGAAGTGGCGTCAATGGTTAGTGGCATCTAGTTTTGCTGTGCTAACAGCGTGTACTAGTAGTACTCATGAGGGAGCAACAGGCATTCAACGCAAGCAGTTTTTATTATTGCCTGCAGAGCAAGTGAATGCAATGGCACTACAATCTTATCGTGGAGAGCTGTCGCAAGCCAAACAAAAAGGCGCGCTCAATACCGATAAAGCTAATCTTGAACGTATTCGCAAAATTGCCGATCGTCTCATTCCTCAAGTTGCAACTTTTCGTCCAGATGCCCTGAATTGGGCATGGGAAGTCAATTTAGAAAGTCGTAATGAATTAAATGCTTACTGCGCACCTGGCGGTAAGATTATGTTTTTTACAGGTATTATTAATAATTTAAAACTCACTGATGACGAAATAGCCGCAATTATGGGGCATGAAATTGCTCATGCTTTGCGTGAGCATGGTCGCGAGCGTATTTCGCAAGCCTATGCTCAACAAGCAGGTATGGCTATTTTGGCGATGGTGACAGACATGAGCCAAAAACAAGCGACCATTTTACAAACCGCCACACATTTAGGTTTAACATTACCACATGGTCGAGGCCAAGAAACCGAAGCTGATGTTATGGGTTTAGAATTATTGGCTAGAGCAGGTTATGATCCTAAAGCGGCAGTGACTTTATGGCAAAAAATGGCGGCAGCCAATAAAAGTGCGCCACCTGCTTTTTTGAGTACCCATCCTTCGAGTAGTCAGCGTATTAATGAATTAAATAGTAAAATAGCGGTGGTTATGCCACTTTATCAGGCGGCTAAACGTAATCCACCCGCCACAAAAATTGTTGTGCCACGTAGTTAAGAGATTTTATTTATGTTTCATCATTTGAATATTTTTTCCTCGGTTGTAGCTTCTACAGTACGTGGTTGGCGTGGCTCCAAAGGCAGTAAAACAACACAACAGCCTGTTCAACTGCCAATATTGTTTGATAGTGAAGATAATGCTGAATGTCGCTTAGTACGTGAGGCATTAACAGAGTTAAATTTGGATGTGTTGATCTATCCTTGTCCACAGGGTGCAGACCGTTTTGCAGGTGAATTACAACGATACGGAGGTGCTAATGCAAGTATCCCTTATTTGGTTGATCCTAATACAAATGTCAAATTAGAAGGGGCAGAGGCAATAAATGCTTATTTATTTCAGCAATATAAACAACAGGAAATACCTAAAAATTTAGATGCTACGCAGTTAAATTTGTTTAATTCTCGATTGGCTTCTTTTGCGCGTTTAAGAATAACGGCATTACAGGCAAAACCTGCAAAATCAGCTGCTCAACCACTCATCTTATATAGTTTTGAATCTAGTCCATACTCACGGCCTGTTCGTGAAAAATTATGTGAATTGCAGTTGCCATATCGTTTAATTAATTTAGGGAAACAACAGTTAGCAGATGTTGGGCCAGCAACTTTTCGGTTTCATTTAGGGGAGTATCATCCTATACCTAATAGCAAACGAGCAGAGTTGTTAACAACAAAAGGTCGTGTACAGGTGCCTTTTTTGATCGATCCTAATAACAATATAGAAATGTTTGAGTCTAAAGATATTTTGGAATACTTAGATAAAATGTATGCCTTATAAAAACAGACTACTAAATAAAAAAACCACCAAATTTGGTGGTTTTTTTATGACGGTAGTTATTATGCTGTGGCGTTTTTATTAAGTTTAGCTTTGATTGCTTGAAAAACAATAGGTGCAAAACTAATACCAATAATGCCAAAAATAACTAATGTGAAATTCTCTTTAACAATGGGTTGGCTGCCAAAAAAATAACCTAAGGGTACAAAAGTCAAAATCCAACACAAAGAACCAAACATACTAAAACTGATAAACCGTTTAAATGGCATTGCACCCATACCTGAAACAAAAGGTGTAAAGGTGCGAACAATCGGGACAAAACGAGCAAAAATGACGGTTTTGCCACCGTGTTTTTCAAAATATCGTTCAGTTTGATGTAAATAATCCATATTAATTAATTTGTATTTTTCTATCAATCCTCGCCCAAAATATTTACCAATATGATAATTACTGGTGTCTCCTAAAGCTGCTGCTGTAAAAATGACTAGGCCTAATAAAAATGGATCCATTTGCCCAATAGCTGCTAATGCTCCTGCGGCAAATAACAAGCTATCACCAGGTAAAAAAGGCATCACCACTAGGCCAGTTTCTACAAAGACAATTAAAAACAGAATGGCATAAATCCATATTCCATAATTGGCAACAAACTCGGCCAAATGTTGGTCAATATGTAAGATAAAATCAACTAAAAACATTGCTGGCATCCCATCTAGTTGTAAACCAAAAAACGGGTCTATGCTAACAAAAGATAGTTATGAAGAACGTAATCTTATGTGAACAAAAGCAGTGTTTAACAAAACACTGCCTTTAAAAGAGAGGACTGACACTTTTAATCGCAAATATCGCTCAAGTCTCAAGTCATTTAAACGCCACATTCACTGTCGGATGGACTGATTTTGCAGCGTACTTTTTTCATTAAATTCATCATGCGTTCATCGTAATAGCCTTCTTTGGTTAGATGGTTACGTGCTTCGCGCATCATGGTGATATAACGATTTTTTTCGGCGTCAGATAAATCCAACCAATATTGTTGTGGAATAGCTTTTTCAGTTTTCTCGATATAGGCAATCGTTTTGTCCATTTCACCTAAAGCATATTGACGAATTCGCTCTAAACGTAAATCTAAATCTGGAATTTGTTTAGCAAGATTAGTTCGATTAATTAAAACTGTACCCGTCATTTGCATAATTGGTAAACGATAAATACCACCATAATAACTTAAACCTTTAGACAACTCTAAGGGTTTAAAAGCAATCGCAGGAGCAGTAATAATATCTACTTGGCCATTATTAAATAAATTTGCAAAATTATAAAAATCCGTATTAATTGCTTGAGCACCTAATAAATGGACTAATTTACTGTGAGCTTTATCGGTCTCAATCACAGCTACTTTTTTACCAGTCGCTTTTTCTACCGAGTCAATATGTCGATTATTGACCATGACATAGCTTGCCCCTAAAGGCATCACAGTAACAACTTGATAATCACCTTGTATGGTGAGCGGTGCAATTTTAGGGTGATTAAAGGTGCTGACTAATTCTTTAATATGTCGATAGCTTGGTGCAGAACCAATAGAGTCAATACTTCCAACAAAATTATTAAATTGTTTAGCACGTAATGTGCTAACAGCAATACCATCACATTGATTTGCTTTAAAATCTTCGGCAATCACCCGTTCATCGGTATAGGCTCTAATTTTAGCGTTGACATTCCATTTTTGAGCAAACAAAGACAAGTCTTTTGCGTAGCGGTATAAATCGCCGCCATTACCTGCCACATCATAAACGCAAAAAGTCATATTTAGTGGTTTACTTAGCGGATTAAGTGGAGCAGCAAACACATTTGCTGTATATAAGGAGCTAATTAACGCAAGTCCTGTTACGTATTTAGTCGTTGATAAACGTACCATAATTCGTACCTCACTTGAAAAACTAATGTGTACTCATTAGTACAGATAATTTAGCATTGTTTTGTGACAAATTGATTTTATGTTGTCCTACTGTTAGACAGTAAATGGCATAATTTATCAATATTTAATAATTTTATATGAGTTAATTAACAAAAATTTATTAAATTCAATTAGTTATTGTATTTTAAATAAATATACCCATTTTATGGGTGACTGATATTTTTAAAAGGGAGACAAATAATGTCTTATGATTATGATGTAATCGTTGTTGGAGCTGGCCCAGCAGGTGAAGGGGCGGCAATGAAACTCACTAAAGAAGGCAAAAAAGTTGCTGTGATAGATGCACGTCCACAAGTAGGTGGTAATTGTACTCATGTCGGCACAATTCCATCTAAAGCGTTGCGTCAAACGGTTTTTAATATTATGAGATATCAACGTGACTCGATGTTTCAACGTGTAGGAGAGTTGCGTAATGTTCCATTATCACAAGTATTGGCACGTGCACATAAAATTATTGAACAACAAGTAGAGGTACATACCCGTTTTTATGATCGAAATCGTGTTGATATGTATTTTGGTCAAGCGCAATTTGTCGATGAACATACCTTAAAAGTGACGACAATTGAAGGTGGTCATGAGATTTTGACCTTTGAAAATGCAGTATTAGCCACAGGAAGTCGCCCTTATCATCCTACAGATATTGATTTTTCGCATCCTCGTATTTTTGACAGTGATAAAATTTTGACATTAAATTACCCCGTTCATAAATTGATTATTTATGGTGCAGGCGTTATTGGTTGTGAATACGCGAGTATATTTGTTGGTTTAGGTTACAAGGTTGATCTGATTAATACTCAGCAGCAGTTATTATCGTATTTAGATGATGAAATTGCCGATGCGCTGTCTTATTATTTGCGTGAATTGGGGGTGTTAATTCGTCATCAAGAGCAATATGATTATGTTGAAACTTTTGATGATTATGTGGTTTTGCATTTAAAATCAGGCAAAAAGATTAAAGCAGATGCTATTTTATGGTGTAATGGGCGCACAGGAAATACTGACAATTTAGCTTTAGATCAAATTGGCGTAAATGCTAATAGTCGTGGTCAAATAGCGGTCGATAAACAATATCGAACCTCTATTTCTAATATATTTGCAGCAGGCGATGTGATTGGTTGGCCGTCGTTAGCTTCAGCGGCTTACGATCAAGGACGTTGTGCCGCTGCGCATATTTTGGGCTTAAAAGATACGCCTCATGTTGAAGACGTACCAACGGGTATTTATACCATTCCAGAAATTTCATCATTAGGTAAAACCGAAAAGCAACTGACTGAAGAACAAGTACCTTATGAGGTTGGTCAGGCTTTTTTTAGACATTTAGCGCGTGCACAAATTACGGGTGAAACAGTAGGGATGTTAAAAATACTTTTTCATCGCGAGACATTAGAGATTTTGGGGATTCATTGTTTTGGTAACAATGCAGCAGAAATTGTTCATATTGGACAAGCAATTATGCAACAAAAGAATGGTGGGAATACCTTGCAATATTTTGCCAATACAACCTTTAATTATCCGACAATGGCTGAAGCGTATCGTGTTGCGGCATTAAATGGATTAAATAGGTTGTTTTAGGGAATACACAATAAAATCCCCTCTAATTAGAGGGGATGGATTGAGTGTTATGTCTCGTCTTTAGTTGAACACTCAGCAAGTGTAGGTTCAAACTTACAGCGAATTTTCTTTAATAACACCATCATTTTAGCATCATAAAAGCCTTCTTTGGTCATACTGATACGTGCTTCGCGCATCAGTGCAGTATATTTTTCTTTATCAGCAGGCGTTAAGTCTAACCAATATTTTGCTGGAATATCTGCTTCACTTTTAGCAACAAGCTTTTCGACCATATCCATTTTGGTTGCAGCAAACTGACGCATTTTAATGATACGTTGGTCAAAATCAGGAATATCTTTGTATTTTTCACGATTGATTAAAATAGAAGCGGTGACTTGTACTAATGGAAAGCGGAAAATTGCACCGTTTTCACCCAATCCACGGTATAACTCTAAAGGACGGAAGGCAACCGCAGGTGCACCAATAATATCTACTTGACCATTGTTAAATTTGCCTGCAAAGTTAGTAATATCTGAGGCAACAGGTTGAGCACCTAGTTTTTGCACAATTTTTGCTTGAGCTTTATCGAAGTCTAATACGGCAACTTTTTTTCCAGCCGCTTTTTCGACAGAGTTAATTTTTTTGTCATTCACAAAAACATAAGCACCACCTAAAGGAATTAAGGCAGCAACTTGATAGGGGCCATTGATTGTTAAATTATTTAATTTAGGGTTTGCTAAGGTGTTAACTAATTCACGTACGTGTTTGAAGGTTGGTAAAGAGCCAGGTGAGTCAACACTACCAATAAAGAAGTTAAATTGCTTAGCGCGCATGGTAGAAATCGCCACACCTTCACATTGACCTGCTTTAAAATCTTCAGCAGCGACACGTTCATCAGTATAAACTTTTAAATCAACATCTAAATTCCACTTTTTAGCTTCTAAGACCAAATCTTTGGCATAGGTGTAGGCATCACCTTTAGTGCCTGCAATATCAAAAATACAAAATTTCATTTTGACAGTTTGAGGAAATTCAGCATTGGCAGGTGCTGCGATTGCCCAAGAGCTAACCAGCGTACTAAGTACGGTTGAGGCCAAAACAAGATTTTTTTTCATATTACGCTTCTCTGGTTGTTAGTAAGTAAAATAATTGTTATCAATCTATGATTATAAAAAAATAACAAAACAGCACATTGGCTGTTTTGAAATGTTTTTCTTTTTTATTATCAATAACTATTCATCATTTGTTGAACACTCCGCTAAACTCGGTTCATGTTTGCAACGTACTTTTTTTAATAATTTCATCATTCGTGGATCATATACGCCATCTTTGGTCATCAAAATACGAGCTTCACGCATCATTTGGTTATATTTGGCATAATCCTGTTCTGGAATTTTCATCCAATATTTAGCAGGAATGGCCGCTTCCTCTTTATCAATAAAAGCAAACATTTGGTCAAGGACTTTATCCAAAAACTGTACACCAACTTCACGCAAACTCATAATTTTTTGATCTAGATCAGGTAACTTGGCACGGATTTTTTCGCGATTAATGACTAAGCTTCCTGTGATTTGAGCTAAAGGAAAATTATAAATTGCTCCTGTATCACCTAAACCGCGATAAAGTTCCATCGCTTTAAAAGCAATAGCTGGTGCAGCAATAATATCTACTTGGCCATTGTTAAATTTACCTGCAAAGTTAGTAATATCTGAGGCGACAGGTTGAGCACCTAATTTTTGTACCATTTTGGCTTGAGATTTATCCCAATCCAAAACAGCAATTTTTTTACCTGCTGCTTTTTCAATGGAGTTAATTGAGCGGTCGCGTACCATGACATAGAGCGCGCCAATTGGCATAACACCAACAATTTGATAAGGCTCGGTAATAGATAAAGGAATAACTTTTGGCTCAAGCAAAGTGTGTAACACTGTACGCATATGAGCATAAGAAGGCACAGCCCCTACAGCATCAATACTGCCAATAAATTGATTAAATTGACGCGCACGTAGGGTAGAAATTCCTGCTGCATCACATTGACCTGCTTTAAAATTCTCGGCTGTGATACGTTCATCGGTAAAAACTTGTATATCAACAAATACGTTCCAACGGCGTGCAAGCAAGGTTAAATCTTTAGCACGACTATAAATGTCGCCATTTTTCCCTAAAATATCAAATAAACAAACGGAAATATAAAGTGGTTTTTCTAAAGGAGGAGGAAGACCATTTTCACCGGGTTTTAATGCTTGACCAAAAGTCATAACTTCTGTTGCATGGCTAGTGGTTGTTATTAGTACCCAACAGCAGACAGCTAATATCATTTTTTGTAAGAATTTTAACATGACATTTAATGCTCATTATTGTTTACATTAGTGTAATCAATGGTTTTTCAATAGATCAGTGTCAAATGTCATGTTAATAAAACTATTCGTCGGTTTGACTACATTCAGCGCGTTCTGGATTAGTTTTGCAGCGTACTCGTTTTAAAATACTAATCATTTTAGGGTCGTAATAACCTTGTTTAGTCATTTCAATACGCGCGGTTTTTAGCATGTTCCAGTATTTTTGTTCATTATCTGGATCAATTGTTAACCAATATTTACTTGGAATTGCAGCTTCTTCTCGATCAATCCATTGGTAAGTTTGTGTTAAAATTTGATCAATAAATTTATCGGCTATTGTTCTGAATGCAACAAGTTTTTCATCTAAATCTGGAAGTTTTTGTTTGATTTTGGCACGATTAATGACAAAACTAGCGGTCATTTGTGTTAATGGTAAACGATAAATACCACCTGTTTCGCCTAAACCTCGATTTAATTCAAAAGGTCTATAAACTAATGCGGGAGCAACAATAATATCAACTTGGCCATTATTAAATTTGCTTGCAAAGTTAGATAAATTAGAGGGAACGGGATGTGCGCCAATTTTATTAACTATTTCAGTTTGCGATTTATCCCAATCTAATACGGCAATTTTTTTACCTGCTGCTTTTTCGACAGAGTTAATCATACGATCACGAACATGAATGTATGTGCCTCCCACTGGTAATACGCCTAAAATTTGATATGGCTCAGTAATAGTTAATTGCGAGATTTTAGGATCTAGTAAAATACGCAATAATAAACGTAATTGCTCATAAGTAGTGATCCCACCCACAGCTTCAATACTGCCCATAAATAAATTAAATTGCCGTGCGCGCATGGTTGAAATCCCTGCTGCATCACATTGGCCAGCCTTAAAATTTTCGGCTGCAACACGTTCATCAGTAAACACTTTAATATTGGCAATGACATTCCAACGTTTGGCAATTAAAGCTAAATCTTTTGCTTTACTATAAAAATCACCATTTTTGCCCTGCATATCAAAAAAGCACACAGAAACATCCAGTGGTTTTTCTAAAGGAGGAGGAAGACCATCTTCATTGGGGTTTAAATCATTGGCTATAGATAAAATATCACCTGCATATAGGCTAGTAGATAATAAGCCAAGAGCCAATGTTTTGCCCAAAAAGCTTACACGGCGATTAAAGAAAGTAACGATTGAAGAGAAGGCCATAAAGAATATCCATCATTAATAACTTAAACGGCTAATCAGTACAGCAGAGAAAAGCTATGTTTTGAGTGAATAAATAGCTTATTTAATATATCAATACAAATAGATAATGGCTTGCTTTATGAGTTTAGTCTTTTAAGTTGTTAGATTATTGTTGTTTTATTCAACAGGTTTTGATACTAGGACAATCAGTTCATAAAAACAAGTCTACTCAAGGCAAAAATGACCGTTTTCAGAGAAAAAAACATTGCCAATAATATAATTTGTTACAAATTTAAAAATGATTTTCCAGCGTTGTTTGAATCAAACCTGTTGGCCAAAAATTGAGAACTAATTCAAAAAAAGCTATATAAAAAACAAGCAATTCTATCAAGCTAACTTTGTCGGTTTTGGCAGTTTAAAACAAAATCATGACAGAAAAAATCAATAATGCAGCCAGTTTTTTAATTTTTTGATAGATGAAAACCATTTATCGTTAAAAAAATGCTTTTCATCGGAAAATAAAGCGTCTATTATTTAGTCACTCAAGCAATTGATTGCTTGGCGAAAACAAAAATAATTTTGCGTAGCTAATAACGCAATTGACAATAAAAATGGGACACCACAATATGAAAACTCAACAAAAGATTTTTGCTAGTCTAGTTGTTGCCTTATCAACATCGTTAGTAACACAGGGTGCAATTGCTTCTACTTATAGTCAAACTAAATATCCTATTGTCTTAGCGCATGGTATGTTTGGTTTTAAAAGTTTATTAGGAGGCGTTGTTGATTATTGGTATCAAATTCCTTCTGATTTACAGGCCAATGGGGCAAAAGTCTATGTGACGCAAGTGGCTGCTTTAGAAAGTTCTGAAGTTAGGGGTGAACAGTTTTTAAAGCAAGTTCAAGATGTATTAGCAATTACAGGTGCTGCAAAAGTTAACCTGATGGGTCATAGTCATGGAGGACATTCTGTGCGCTATGTTGCAGGTTTGATGCCTAGTAAAGTTGCTTCTGTGACTGCCATTGGTAGCCCAGTCAAAGGTTCTCCTGTTGCCGATTTAGTGACACAAACAGGTGTATTAAGTCCTGTTGCTTATGGTGCATTAAATGCGTTAGCAGGGATAATCGAATTGTTTAATGGGGCTGGTAGCTTTAATCAAAGTGCCAAAAATAGTATTGCCTCATTATCAACTAAGGGGTCTGCAGCTTTTACTGTAAAATTTCCTCAAGCTGTGCCAACAACTGCATGTGGTCAAGGTGCTGCAACGGTTAATGGTGTTAAATATTATTCATGGAGTGGCACAAAACGTTTAACAAATGTTTTAGACCCAACAGATGCTTTAGTAGGTGCAACAGGTTTATTTATCAGTACGGCTAATGATGGTTTGGTGAGTCAATGTAGTAGTCATTTAGGTGTTGTATTGCGCGACGATTATTCGATGAATCATTTAGATGAAGTTAATTTGATGTTTGGTTTGAGAGATATTTTTTCTACTGATCCTAAATCTGTTTATCGTAGTCATGCGAATCGCTTAAAATTAGCAGGATTATAATTAATAACAAAAAACCCCGCATTCGCGGGGTTTTTCTAAATCAATTTGCTCTTATTATTAAGAGAATTGACCCATAGTGTTGGCAGTACCACCAGCTTTCAATGCGTTGTCACCAGAGAAAATTTCTTTGTGATCGTCACCGATGTCAGAACCAGCCATTGCTTGGTGCTTAACGCAAGAAACACCTTCACGGATTTCTTTACGTTGTACGCCAGCCACATAAGCCAACATACCCATTTCACCGAAGTAACCTTTAGACAACTCGTGCATATGTAATGCAGTGGTGTGGTAGGTTGGTAAAGTGATGAGGTGGTGGAATACACCAGCTTCACGAGCAGCGTCAGCTTGGAACGTACGGATTTTTTCATCAGCGTCAGCAGACAATTCTGTGTTGTCATACTTAGCGTCCATTAACTTAGCGCGATCGTATGCAGAAACGTCTTTACCTTCTTTAACCCAACGGTCATAAGCTTGTTGACGGAAGTTTAAAGTCCAGTTGAAAGATGGGCTGTTGTTATAAACTAACTTAGCGTTAGGAATAACTTCTTTCACGCGGTTAACCATGTGCGCGATTTCGCCAACGTTTGGTGTTGGTGTTTCGATCCACAACATGTCTGCGCCGTTTTGTAAGCTGCTGATACAGTCTAAAACCACGCGGTCGATTTGTGTACCTTCGCGGAATTGGAACAAGCCAGAAGCTAAACGTGTTGGACGATGTAATTTACCGTTACGTTTAATCAACACTTCATCGTCTTGAGCTTCAGAGATATCAATTTCTTTAGTATCTAAGTAGCTGATGTATTGAGAAGCGATGTCGCCAGCTTTCTTAACAACTGGGATCTTCTGAGTTAAGTCAGCACCTTCAGAGTCAGTACGTGCAACGATAACACCTTCGTCAACGCCTAATTCTAAGAATGCGAAACGAACAGCATTGATCTTAGATAAGAAGTCTTCGTGTGGAACAGTTACTTTACCAGCTTGGTGACCACATTGCTTAGCATCAGATACTTGGTTTTCGATTTGAATAGCACAAGCACCCGCTTGAATGATTTTCTTAGCTAATAAGTAAGTTGCTTCTTCGTTACCGAAACCAGCGTCGATGTCAGCAATGATAGGCACAACGTGGCTTTCGTAGTTGTCGATTTTAGCAGTCACTTCAGCAGCTTTAGCAGCATCACCCGCATCTTCAGCTTTTTGTAAAGCACGGAATAAATCGTTTAATTCTTTTGCGTCAGCTTGACGTAAGAAAGTGTAGATTTCTTCGATTAATTTTGGCACAGCGGTTTTTTCGTGCATAGATTGGTCTGGCAATGGGCCAAACTCAGAGCGTAATGCAGCAACCATCCAACCTGATAAGTAGATGTATTTACGTTCAGTAGTACCGAAGTATTTTTTGTTGGCAATCATTTTTTGTTGCGCAACAAAACCATGCCAGCAACCTAAAGACTGGGTATATTTGCTGCTGTCAGCATCGTATGCAGCCATATCTTTACGCATAATAGCAGCAGTGTACTTAGCGATTTCTAAACCTGTTGGGAAACGGTTTTGAATAATCATACGCGCTGCATCTTCTGGATGAATTGCGCCCCAAGTATTGCCTAATTTTGCTTTAACGGCACGAACATGCTCAAGAGCAGATTGATAAGTCGCCATAAATGCCTTCCTATGTTTTAGGTTGAGGGATAAACAAGTCTTTGACAAAAGACCTATTTTTGGATGTTGCAAGTGTAAAGTTTATGGCATAATTTAGCTAATTTATCAGATTAATCTTCGGTATTTATTTTATGAATCTCGAGCGCGTTGACTTAAATTTGCTCACGCATTTAGATGTTTTGCTCCGTGAAAAGAATGTAACCCGTGCGGCTGAGCAGCTAGGTGTCACTCAACCAGCCATGTCCAATATTTTGCGACGTTTAAGGGTATTGTTTAATGATCCTTTATTAATTCGCTCTAGTGAGGGCATGACTGCAACCGAGCGTGCTTTAGAATTACAGCCGCGCATTAGAGAAGTATTGAGTGATTTAGGACAAATTTTAGAGCCACGAACGGAGTTTAGACCTTTAAGCAGTGCGCGTGTGTTTAGAATTATGGCCTCTGATTATGCTGAGGCGACCTTGATTCCTGCTTTAGTCAAAGCGATGCGCTCCGAAGCCCCGAATGTGGTTTTAGATTTTTTAACGCCTTCTGATGTGTCTTATCGAGATATGGAGCAGGGTAAAGTTGATTTAGCGATCAATCGTTTTAATGAGATTCCACAAAGTTTCCACCAAGTTCTCGTTTGGCGTGATAGCTTTAGCTGCTTATTGCATTGCGATAGTCCCATTGTTGACCATTTTAATTTAAAAACTTACCTAGAAGCACAACATATTTGGGTGAGTAAAACAGGTATGGGCGTAGGCTTTGGTGTTAATCCTGATAAATCTGGTGGTTTAGGTTGGATTGACCAAGCTTTAGCACGTTTAGGTAAAAAACGTAAAATCAGTATTTTTACAAGGCACTATCAAATGCCTGCTTTATTGGCAGCAAATGCAGATTTAATCGCCACTTTACCCAGTCGTGTGGCTAAATTACAAGCCACTAATCCGCGTTTAGTGATTAAAGAACCGCCATTTTATGTGCCAGAGTTTGAATTAAAAATGGCATGGTGTCCGTTGCTACATCATCATCCTGCCCATCGTTGGTTACGGCAATTAATTTTGTTTGTGGCACGTCAATTAATTGAAGATGAGCGTAAACAAATGGAAAGACAAATCGCCTTGCAACAAATGATGGGACGTTATGAAGATTAGTCTTTAATGGTATAATCAACAAAATTTTTATTGTGCGTGGTGCGTCAATTGCTCACTGTTTCTGATTTATGTGCAGTACGAGATGATCGAGTTTTATTTGCTAAACTCGATTTTCAATTACAAGCTGGCGAAATCATGCAAGTAGTTGGTGCTAATGGAACTGGTAAAACAACCTTGCTAAATGGTCTAATGGGCTTGGCTCCATTTGAATCAGGGGCTATTTATTGGCAAGGCGAAAATATTCAAGATAATCCTTCCGTATTTAAGCAAAATGTTGCTTTTGTTGGCCATTTATTGGGTTTAAAACCCTTATTAACGGCTGTTGAAAATTTACAGTTTTTAGCGCAACTGCATCAAAAATTCATTTCTTTGGCAGATATAGAACAAGCCCTAAAAAAAGTTGGTTTATATGGTTATGAAGATGTACCCATTGCGCGTTTATCTGCTGGCCAAAAACGCCGTGTTGCTTTAGCACGTTTATTTTTACAACAAGCGAAGTTATGGGTTTTAGACGAGCCGTTTACTGCCATTGATTTGGCTGGTGTGCAATCCTTAGAGCAATGGTTAGTAGATCATGCTCAACAAGGAGGCATGGTATTGTTGACTACGCACCATGTATTTGAGCCAAACTTTCCACTTAAACATTTAGATTTAGCACAATATCGTGTACAGGAGGGCTACTAATAATGTGGCCGTCTTTATGGGCTGTGATTCAGCGTGATCTCAAATTGGTCTCTCGGCAAGGTGGCGAATGGCTTAATCCATTAAGTTTCTTTTTAATGGTGATTACTTTATTTCCTTTAGCGATTAGTTCTACCCCTACAAAATTGGCAGCCATGGCAGGAGGCGTGGTATGGATTGCCGCGTTATTGGCGGTATTATTGTCGATGGATAGTTTATTTCGTCAAGATTATGATGATGGTAGTTTAGAACAATTATTAGTATCGCCTGCACCATTGCCCTTAGTGGTATTAGCTAAAGTGATTGCCCATTGGCTACAAACAGGAGCTTGTTTAACGGTATTAAGTCCCATTGCTGCTTTATTGTTGCATTTGCCCAATGACGCGGCTGTAGCCTTGTTTATTACCTTGTTGATTGGCACACCAACCTTAAGTTTGGTCAGTGCTATTGGTGCGGCATTAACCGTCTCTTTAAAACGTGGTGGTGTATTAATTCCGTTACTCACCTTGCCTTTACATATTCCTGTGTTAATTTTTGCCACCGCTGCTGTCCAAGCGGCGTTGAATGGTTTACCAATTGGTGGTTATTTAGCCTTGTTAGGGGCGTTTTTGGTTTTAGCTTTAACATTAAGTCCCTTAGCCGTTGCGGCGGCTTTACGTTTAGCCGTGGGAGGTTAGCGCATGTTTTTTTTAAAACGTTGGTGGCAATTATTTGAACAAACCGTTAGCCCAAAATATTTTTATAGTATTAGTGAACGTTTTATCCCTTGGCTAGGCATATTAGCAGGTGTGTTAATTACGCTTGGCACAATCTGGGGCTTGGCATTTGCACCAACAGATTATCTTCAAGGTAATAGTTATCGCATTATTTTTATTCATGTGCCTTCAGCAAGTTTAGCCATGAGTGCCTATTTTTTGTTAGGTATTTGTGGCGTGATTAGTTTAGTTTGGAAAGTAAAAACCGCCGAGATGGTGGCGCGAGCTGTTGCCCCAGTTGGTGCTGTTTTTTGTTTTTTAGCACTAATGACAGGGGCAATTTGGGGCAAACCGACATGGGGAACTTATTGGGTATGGGATGCCCGTTTAACTTCTATGCTAATTTTATTGTTTTTATATATGGGTGTAATTGCACTGTATAACGCCTATGAAAGTAGTTCAACAGGTGCAAAAGCGGCTGCCATTTTATCGGTAGTAGGCGTGATTAACTTACCCATTATTAAATATTCGGTAGTTTGGTGGAATACCTTGCATCAAGGTGCAACATTTACCGTGACCCAAAAGCCTAAAATGCCGCCAGAAATGTGGATGCCATTATTAGTCATGATTTTAGGATTTTATAGTTTATTTGGATTATTAACTATTTTACGCACCCGAAATGTGATTTTAGAGCGTGAGCGTCGTAGTCAATGGGTCAAAGAGTTAGTCAAAGCAGAGGCAGGTAGAGGGGGGCAACGTGGCGTTTAATTCTTTAGCTGAATTTTGGGCGATGGGTAATCATGGCATTTATGTATGGTCGTGCTATGCCTTAACCTTTAGTGCGATTCTCTATTTGGTATGGCAAGCCAAAGCACAGCGTCAGCGTTTTTTTAAAGAGCAGATTCAACAGTTAAAACGAGGTCAACAGCATGAATCCTAAACGTCAACGTAAATTGGTGTTAATTATTTCGTTGGTACTAGGGATTGGTGTGGCAATTGGCTTAGCAATGTATGCCATGCGTCAAAATATCAATTTGTTTTATACGCCAAGTCAGTTGGCAAATGGCGAAGCACCTGATGGTCAACGTATTCAGGCAGGTGGTTTAGTGGTAAAAGGAACGGTTGTTCGAGACCCTAGTTCTTTAGCAGTCACTTTTATGATTAGTGATTTAAAAAAGCAAGTGCCTGTAACTTATACAGGAATTTTGCCTGATTTATTTAAAGAAGGTCAGGGCATTGTGGCTAATGGCTACTTTAAAAATGGTCGTGTAGAAGCTGAAGAAGTTTTAGCTAAACATGATGAAAACTATATGCCGCCTCAAGTTAAACAGGCGATTGAAGAGGCTGGACATCCAACAGGTAAATAAAACAGGTGAGACAAAATTATTTATTTTATTTACGCTGTTTAGCCATACTAGGCCAAAGCATCACCATTGGCCTAGTGCATTTTTTTCTGCAACTCAGTTTACCGCTATTTCCCTTGATCCTCACCTTGTCGGTTTTAGTGGCAGCCAATATTCATTTAGCGTATTACCTCAAAACACATCCTAATAAAGATACCGATGACTTTATCGCGATTCAGTTAACCATAGATATGTTGGCCTTAGCAACCTTATTGTATTTTACGGGTGGCGCACAAAATCCATTTATCTTTTTGTTTTTATTGCCCTTAGTGATTGGTGCAGCCATGTTGCCTGTAGGTTATACCATGGCTTTATTTTTATTGAGTGTGTTTTTATTTACTAGGCTGATGTTCGATTATGTACCACTCGAAAACATCTCACAAAAACTTCCCTTAGCAATTAATGGGTATGTATTGGCAATGTGGATATGTTTTGTGTTAAGTGCTGTATTAATCGTATCTTTTATTGCCTATTTGGCCTATCAAGTCAAACATTCACAACAAAAAATGGCAAAAATACAAGAAATCCAACATCGCCAAGAACAAATTTTAGCATTAGGAACGTTGGCGGCAGGGACAGCACACGAGCTAGGTACACCGCTAGCTACAATTACGGTATTGGCTCATGAGTTGAAAAGTGAAGTAGCAGAGCCTCTCAAGCCTGATATGGAGTTATTGTGTCAGCAGGTCAATCAATGTAAACAAATTTTGACACAGATGACACAACGTATTGAGCAAGCCAAAAATCAACAATTTGACTTATTATCTTTAAGTAAATTATTAGAGCTTGTCTTAGATAAATTTCAATTATTAAGACCAACTATTCAGATTAAACATGCCGATTTTGGTGGGTTAACAGATATTCTAGTGGCAACAGATGCGACTTTAGAACAAGCGATATTAAATTTATTAAATAATGCCGCAGATGCCTCGCCTGATTATGTTGAATTAACGGCTTATATTGATAGCTCACGTGTTTATATTAATGTGATTGATAAAGGTTTAGGTATGTCTGATGAGATATTGACCTCATTAGGACAAAATAGAATTTCAACCAAAGGTCAACAAGGAATGGGTATTGGTTTGTTATTAGCCAATGCAACTTTAGAAAGATTGGGTGGAGAAATGAACTTTACTCACCGACAGGGTGGCGGTGTGGTTGCACAAATTGTTTTACCCATTTATCAGCGAGTGATTCATCTTGGATAATTTACCATTGTTACTGATTGTTGATGATGATCATATTTTTAGACAAGTGTTAGCCAAAGCCATGCTCAAGCGTGGTTACGAGGTCATCCAAGCCGAAAGCGTTGAACAAGCAATTGAGTTAATTGCGCTTCAAACACCTGAATATGCAGTGATTGACCTAAAAATGAATGGTGCGTCAGGGTTGGAATTAGTGAAGTATTTGCATGATTTAGATGAGCAAACACGAATGGTGGTATTAACAGGTTATGCAAGTATTGCAACGGCTGTTGAAGCCATCAAACTCGGCGCAACACATTATTTAGCAAAACCTGCAAATGCTGATGAAATTATGGCGGCTTTTTTGCGTATTGAAGGAGATTCAGCTTTGTTAGTGAATGACAATCCTTTGTCGGTGGATCGATTAGAATGGGAACATATTCAACGTGTTTTACAAGAGCATGAAGGCAATATTTCGGCAACAGCGAGAGCATTAAATATGCATCGTCGTACGTTGCAACGTAAGTTAGCAAAGTATCCTGTTAAGTTTTAGATGGACATAAATCTGCTAATAAACACCTCTCACATTGCGGTTTACGTGCCGTACACACATAACGACCATGCAATATTAACCAATGATGCGCATCTAACTTATATTGATTAGGCACATTAGTTAGCAATTGTTTTTCTACGCCATCAACTGTTTTTGAGGTGGCTAAACCCAAACGATTGGCTACCCTAAAAATATGGGTATCAACCGCAATGGTTGGCTCACCAAAAGCAGTATTTAACACCACATTGGCGGTTTTTCGACCAACACCCGCTAAAGCTTCTAAATCTTCGCGCTGATGAGGCACTTGTCCTTGATGCTTGTCTATTAATATTTGGCAAGTGGTCATAATGTTAGCCGCTTTGCTGTTATATAAACCAATGGTTTTGATATAACTTTTTAGACCATCTAAGCCCAAAGCCAAAATCTTTTGTGGCGTATTGGCAATAGGGTACAGCTTGGCGGTTGCTTTATTGACACTCACATCGGTGGCTTGAGCCGATAAAATAACGGCAATCAATAACTCAAAGGGCGAGTTGTAGACTAATTCGGTGGTCGGTTTGGGATTTTGTTGTTGGAAACGGCGAAAAATCTCATTAATTGTAGAGGCATTCATTAGCTAATATGTCCTGTGGTTCTGACTCGTTTGCTACCTGCCACAACCTCTTTGGCTTGTTGGCTTGCACGTTGTTTTAAACGTTCATCAATCACATTTTTGCCTGCAATAATAAAACCTAAACAAATAAAGGCACTAGGCGGCAAAATAAAAAACAAAAACTGTTTGTAGTCGGCAATTTTTATCG
This sequence comes from uncultured Agitococcus sp., assembly GCF_937920075.1. Taxonomy (GTDB): domain Bacteria; phylum Pseudomonadota; class Gammaproteobacteria; order Pseudomonadales; family Moraxellaceae; genus Agitococcus. Next base: position 18,023 of record NZ_CALETI010000445.1, on the reverse strand, counting down.
TCCATGATTGGGCGAGATTGCCTAATAATAGGTGCATATTGGCGAATAATGTACCGTTACCTAATAATTCACGCATTGCCCCCAACAGCACTAACACCACGGTAAAACCCAAACCAACCATCAAGCCATCAAAGGCGGCAAAACGGGTATTGTGTTTAGAGGCAAAAGCTTCAGCACGTCCCAACAAGGCACAATTGGTGACAATTAACGGAATAAAAATTCCTAAAGCTTGGTAAAGTTGATAGGTAAAAGCGTGCATTAATAATTCGATACACGACACCAAAGAGGCAATAATCATTACAAAAATAGGCAGTCGTAAATTTGCAGGAGTGTGATGTCTAACCAAAGAAACAGCCGCATTAGAACTTGCTAAGGCTAGGGTGGTGGCTAGCCCCAAACTTAAGGCATTAACTACTGAATTTGAGCAAGCTAAAAGAGGGCATAAACCTAATAATTGGACGGTGGCGGTGTTGTTGCGCCATAAGCCATCAACAGCAATTTGACGGTAACTGGTTTCGCTCATGGTCGTTGACTCAACAGTTGTTCACTTTCATCATCAATCAAATCATTGGGTTGTGCAAAAAGTTGGTTTTTATGTTGTTGATAGTACAACAAACTATTATGCACCGCTTTAACCACTGCACGAGGCGTAATGGTTGCGCCTGTAAATTGGTCAAACATGCCATTATCTTTTTTAACGTGCCATTGTTGAGCAGTGGTATTGGCTAATGAGCGAAAATTAAAACTATCAATCCAGTTGGATTTTTGCTTTTCAATGGCATCGCCTAAGCCAGCCGTTTCTTTGTGTGTTAATACTCGCACACCTGCCAATTGACCATTTTCTTCAATCGCAACCAATAATTTAATTTTGCCACTATAACCATCAGGTGCAACGACAGGAAAAATCACTGCGACATTTTCGCCATTTTTACGCGCCCGATAAGCCGTTTCATCATGATCTAAATGCAATAATGTGTTGTCTTTGATGCTAAGCGTATCGTGTAATAAATCATTGTTATAGCGTTGTACGGGTACTAATTGATTTAAAGAGTCTAATAAATTAGCTTTTTGGCTGGCAGCAATACGGTCAACAGTCATGGTGTTGACAATGGCAATTAAGGCAGTGGTAATGCCTGCAAATAATGCCAAAATTAAGCCGCTTTTTAAGCTCTTTTCGCGTAGATTCATGATTTATTGCGCCATTTAACAATACTGACTTGATGGCCAAAAGTGCGTGGTTGATATAAATGATCAATCATTGGAGCAGCCAAATTCATTAATAACACCGCAAAAGCCACAGCATCAGGATATCCACCCCACGTGCGAATGATATAAATTAACATACCAATTCCCATACCATAAATTAACCTAGCACCATTAGACGTGGCAGCAGTGACAGGGTCGGTAGCAATAAAAAATGCGCCAATCATGGTTGCGCCTGTCAATAAGTGCAGCATAGGTGAAGCATAATGTTGGTTATCAATCATAAAGAACAACGTTGATAACACAGTTAAACAGGCTAAGACACTGACAGGAATATGCCAAGTAATAATTTTTCTGGCTAATAAATACAAGCCGCCCAAAGCAAACATCACATTCACAAGCATTGATTCAGGAAGATCAATGTTGCCATTAGCTAACCATGTCAGTGTTGGGCTGTGGTGGTTGGTTTTAAAGTTATCTAGTGGTGTTGCCCCCGTCGTTAGATCAACAGCACCATATTGATCTAAAAAAATATGTAATGTCGAATCAATTGAATTCATGCCTGTTGGCCAGTGGGTCATTTCCACAGGAAAAGACACTAATAATAAAGCATAAGCAATCATCGCAGGGTTAAAAGGATTTTGTCCCAAGCCACCATATAAATGTTTGGCAATCGGAATGGCAAAAGTTAAACCAATAACACTTAACCACCACGGTGATAAAGGACTGATAGATAAACCTAATAACAAGCCAGTCACGGCTGCTGAGCCATCGCTTAAATAAAATTCAAGATTTTTTTTACGCAGCTTTAAGCAAATGCCTTCTAAAATGAGCGCAATGGCAACACACCACAACACGTTAATGATTGAGCCAATACCAAAACTAAAAGTTAACGCTGCTAAGGCGGGTAAAGTAGCATAACACACTTGGCGCATGACCCATGCAGTGCGTTGTTGACCATTTTGATGTGGCGAGGTGACCGTGATAAAGGACATTGATTAAATCCTTGATTTTTAGGCTTTTGCTTTAATGTAGATTATAACGAAATGACAAGTTTGGTGGTAGATTGGCGTTTAATGAATAGTATTAGACGAAGTTTAGATGTTGAGACAGTAACTGATGATTATTCGTCTAAGCCTTAAAACCATTTAATTGATTCATAGCTTTGTTTAGATTGCCATTAGTCATTAAATCGGTGACTTTGACAGCAGCAATAATCGCAGATTCGATTTTTTCTTGTTCGGCAGAAGGAGCTTTGCCAAGCACGTAATTAGACACTAATTTAGCATCACCGGGATGAGCAATACCAATGCGTAAACGGTGAAAATTATTTTGATTACCTAAACCACTAATAATATCGCGTAAGCCATTATGACCACCATGACCACCGCCAGTTTTTAAACGAATGCTACCCACAGGTAAATCTAATTCGTCATGAGCGACTAACATGGCATCAGGAGATATTTTGAAGAAATTGGCTAGCGCAGAAACGGCTTGGCCAGAACGATTCATAAATGTGGTGGGAATTAATAAACGAACTTCCTGTCCGTTAATTTGACCGCGCCCGACTAACCCAAAATATTTGCTTTCGGGGGTCATGCGGATGTTATATTGTTCTGCCAAGGCAGCCACATACCAAACACCCGCATTGTGACGAGTTTGCGCATATTCTAAACCTGGATTACCCAAGCCAACAATTAATTGCAAACCCGCCATCGCTTAGTTCACCTTAAGCTTTGTGAACGTTAGCGATTGGTTGGTCATAGTCATGACCTTGTGCTAATAAAGGAATCTCTACACCTGCTGGCAAAGCAATATCAGATAAGTGTAAAGTTGTACCAATATGTACAGCAGCAAAATCAACAGTTAAGAACTCTGGTAAGTCTTTTGGTAAACAAGCGATTTCAACATCGTTAGCAATAATAGAAATTGCACCACCTTCAGCTTTTACACCAACACAAGATTCTTGGTTGAGGTAGTGTAAAGGCACTTTCATGGTGATTTTGTGTGTTGCATCAATGCGTAAGAAGTCAGCATGCATAGGAATGTTTTTAGCAGGATGACGTTGTAATGCTTTGATAACAGCTTGTTGTTCTTGACCATCAATAGTTAAAGTCAAAATGTGAGAGTAAAAAGCTTCGCTTTCTAAGGCTTTAACCAAATCTTTAAATGGAATAGCGATAGATTGAGGGGCTTGACCTGCACCGTAAATAACAGCTGGAACTTGTTGAGCGTGGCGAAGGCGGCGGCTCGCACCTTTCCCTTCGTCTTTACGGCTAACAGCCGTTAAATTGAAGTTAGCGGACATAATAGTCTCCAAAAGTTCAGCATCTTGCGACCAGATACTGAGGTTATTAGTATCACCTAAACGTGATACTTAGAAAAACAGGCACTTAAAAAGTACCTGAGAAAATCGTTTTATGATTAGAATAAATCAAACATTGCGCTGATAGATTCTTCATTATTAATGCGACGAACTGTTTCGGCTAACAATGGCGCTAAAGACAATTGACGAATACGGCCACTGGCTACTGCCTCAGCAGATAAAGGAATGGTATCCGTGACTACTAATTCATCCATTGCGGAGTTAACAATATTTTTGATTGCCGCACCCGATAAAACAGGGTGGGTACAATAAGCAACCACACGACGTGCGCCATGTTCTTTTAAAGCAGCGGCAGCTTTACACAATGTACCAGCAGTATCAACCATATCGTCAACAATAATACAGTCACGGCCAGAAACGTCACCAATGATATGCATCACTTGAGATTCGTTAGCGCGGGCACGACGTTTGTCGATAATGGCTAAATCAACTTCACCTAACTGTTTAGCAACCGCACGGGCGCGAACTACACCACCTACGTCAGGCGAAACGATCATTAAATTATCAAACGATTGTTTTTGTAGATCGGCTAATAACACAGGTGAACCGTAAATGTTATCAACAGGAATATCAAAAAAGCCTTGAATTTGGTCGGCGTGTAAGTCAACCGTTAATACACGGTCAATGCCTACCGAGGTAATCATATCGGCAACTACTTTGGCAGTAATCGGTACACGTGCAGAGCGTGGGCGACGATCTTGGCGTGCATAACCGAAGTAGGGGACAACTGCTGTAATACGGCCAGCACTTGCACGACGTAAAGCATCAGCCATGACAATTAATTCCATTAAATTGTCATTGGTAGGTGCGCAAGTAGATTGCAAAATAAAGACGTCTTTACCACGAACATTTTCATTAATTTCGACAGAAATTTCCCCATCAGAGAAGCGAGTTACTTGCGCTCTGCCGAGAGGAACATGTAAACGGTCAACGACTTTTTGTGCGAGTTCAGGATTGGCATTGCCAGTAAAGACGACCAAATTAGGCATTTTGCTTTACACTATCAAAAAGTAGCATTAACAAGATAACAAACGGCTGTTAAATGTTGATTGCTATTAATAATAAGAAGATGGCAGGGGTGGCTGGATTCGAACCAACGCATGGCGGGATCAAAACCCGCTGCCTTACCGCTTGGCGACACCCCTAAGAGAGATATTTTTGCAATGCTTTGTGTGCAGGCGAGAGATTGTAGCCTCTTGTCACAAAGCCGTCAACTGTTGATTTTGCTAATATTTTATTGGCTTGTTCAACACTTGAGCAGTCAACAAACACACAACAACCTGTGCCAGTGAGTTTGGCATTGCCAAATTGTTTTAACCACAATAGGGCGTTTTGAACAGGAGGATATAGCTCGCTGACTATCGCTTCACAGTCATTTTGGCCATGCTGTGCAGCGTGGGGCGAAACTGTAATAGGCGGTGTATTTCTTGTCAATGCTGGATGGGTAAAAATCTCACGAGTGCCTATTTTGCAATCAGGTTTGAGTACAACATAGACAGGTTCGGGTAACTCTAGGGGGGTTAAAGCCTCACCAACACCTTCTGCCCATGCTGCACGACCATAAACAAAAATTGGGACATCAGCACCCAAAGATAAACCTAACTGAGCCAATTTTTCATTTGGCCAGTGCAAATTCCATAAAATGTTTAATGCTAATAGTGTGGTGGCCGCATTAGATGAGCCTCCCCCTAAGCCTGCACCCATAGGAATGATTTTGTTTAGATGAATATCTACACCAAGATGGCTTTGACTTTGCTGTTGTAACAGGCGTGCTGCTTTAACAATTAAGTTGTCTTGACTGGCAATATCAGCCAAAGCAGGACTTAGGGTAATCATGCCATCTTCACGCAGCGTAAATGTTAAGGTATCAGCATAATCTACAAACTGAAAAATAGTTTGTAGATTATGATAACCATCGGCACGTTGTCCTGTGATGTGCAAAAATAAGTTGAGTTTTGCAGGAGAGGGCAAAGTAATGGTCGTCATTATTGAGTTGCTACAATCTGTGGTTGCCACTCATTAATTAAAACCGTCATATTAACATTGGGGCCAGTGACAACAATTTTTTGGGGTAAAAATTGACTGTTAATATAACGATAATTTTTAAAATCAGCTTGCCAATTACCTTCTCGCACACTTTCGAGTTGACCTGATGTTGTATAATTCAATACTGCATCAGTTGTCGCAGGGCGACCTTCAAGCCAAAATTTTAAATAAGAAACTGGGGCTGTCCAGCCAAAAGCTTGCTCAAATAATGCTTCTGGTGTTTGTGCCGTGACTTCACCTGTTTTAGCACTTTGCAAAATAACGCCTTTGCTATTGCCAATTAATGTTGTGCGTCCTTGACCTAATGGGCCAATTAGAATAATACGATAGTCTTGAGTGTCTTGTTGCCAATTAAAATAAGCACTACCACCTTTTTTGCTGCCGTTTTCATCAATCATTTTAACAGCAAGCTTGCCAGAAGCTGTCCACATACTGAGTGGGTTTAATGCAGGTAATTGAACTGAATCAACATCTTCAGCAATTTCGAGTTTGGCTAAGGGATGTTGTTCGGCGATTGGTGCAGGTGTAGGGACAGTATAAGCTTCCTTATAATGTAAAATTGCAGATTGGCTAGCACAACCACTTAATAAAATTAAGCTGGTAGCAGTAAAAAAATGTCTCACGCTTCATTTCTCCCATTGCGCGCGATGCTTCAAAACGGCTTCACTGTTTGGTTTTTGCGTCAAAAGTTCCTGCCAAATTTTAGCAGCTTCTGCTTTAAAACCGCAAACCCATAAAACTTCAGCTAAGTGTAACCCAATTTCTTCGTCTTTGGATGCGGCATAAGCCTTTTTAATATACGTCAACGCTTCAAATAAGTGGCCTTGTTTGTACAACAACCAACCAACACTATCCATAATAGCGGGATCATTGGGTTTTAGTTTAATCGCTTCGCGCAAATAACGATCAGCTTCTTCAAGTCGATTTGTTCTGTCTGCTAAGGTGTAACCATAAGCATTGAGGTAACTAGGATTTTTGCTGTCTCTTTTAAGAAGTTCGAGCATATCTAGTTCAAACCGAATTAAATCATTTCGCTTTTCGGCTAATAATGCACGGCTAAATAATAACAGATTATCTTGAGGAAATTTGTTGATGGCATCGGCAAGAACAGCATAAGCTTCATCTAATCGTTGATGATCTCGCAAAATTTCGGCTTCAACAGCATAGAGTGTATTAGCAATTTCGGGGTGTTGTTGTCGAGATTCATTAAATTGTTGGCGCATTTGCACATCACGTTGATCTTTAATTCTTAAACTGGCTAATTCAACTTGTGCACTTAAAAAACGATCACCATCGTTTATTTGGCTAAAATAAGACTCTGCCTGACTCAAATTATTTTGTCGTTTGGCAATCATCGCTAAATAATAAAAAGCTTCGTCAACATTACTATTTAAAACAATGAGTTTATTAAAACTTTTAATGGCTTGTTCATCATGTTGGTTATCAAAAGATAACAAGGCATGCATGAGTAACATTTCTGTATTTTGAGGCTGTCTTAGTAGTTGTTGCGCTAGTTTGGTTTCGGCAGCGTTATATTGTTTATCATTAATTAAAGCTCGTATGTAGTGCATGTTAAGCTGAGGACTATTAGGTGTTTTTTGTAGGCTTTGTTCTAGCAGTTTAATGGCTTTATCGCTTTGTTTATTGAGTGTCAACAATCGGGCTTGTAATAAAACCGTGGGAATACTCCGCGGATTGAGCTTTTGAGCTTTTTCAATAAAAATTAAGGCTTGTTTATAGTCACCTGTTTCTCCGACCAATAAGCCATGTGCAAATAGTAGATGAGGATTATCAGGATAATTTTTACTTAAATTTTGAATCGCGTCTAAAAGTTGTTTGCGTTGTTCGGGAAGGCTTGGGTAAGCACTTAAAAAAAGAGCTTCTAAGTCTGATTCAGGCTCTAGTAATAATAGTTTATCTATCGCTTCAATGGCTTGATTATATTTTTGTTTTTTGAGCGCATGATAAGCCAGCTGATAATAAGCCTTTTGATCTTTAGGCGTTGTTTCTATCCAGAGCTTGGCTAAGTTTAAACCTTGTTCATTATCTTGTAAAAAGTTGGCAATTTGTAATGCTCGTTCAATAATGGCTTTATCTTTAGTTTGTTGTGCTTGTTGACTATATTGTTCCAAAGCAAGATTAGTTTGGTTGCGTTGTAGAGCTATTTCGCCCAGTAATAATCCATATAAACTGTCATAACTCAAGTTATGATTATTTTGCGGTGTGTTTGCATAACTGAAGTTGGCTAATGTGAGAGTGATCAACGCTGTTGTACGATAAATCTTAACCAATGTTTTGTTCATGGTAATGGTGTTAATCCCGTTTTAAGTAACTTGCTTGGCTGACTATAAACAAAAATGTTGCCCTTGTTTGTAATCCGTTTGAAAAAAATCCTGCTTTCGCGCACAATAACCACCCCCTAGCTAATTGTTGTTTCCCTTTTATGGGTTTTATCGCGCTCGGCATTAATCATAAAACAGCTTCTGTGCATTTACGCGAAAAAGTTGCGTTTTTGCCAGAGTTTTTACCTCATGCTTTGCAGGTGGCTTGTGCTCGTGCAGAAATTAATGAGTTGGCGATAGTTTCAACCTGTAATCGTACCGAGTTTTATGGTATTGCCAATGATAGCCAAAAATTATTGCAATGGTTAAGTCAAGAGCGACAAATTTCATTAACAGAATTACAAACATCTATTTATTTACATCAAGATCAACAAGCTTTACGTCATTTGATGCGTGTAGCCTCTGGTTTAGATTCAATGGTATTGGGTGAGCCACAAATTTTTGGCCAAGTAAAAGTTGCTTATCAACATGCTCAACAAGCAGGAACAGTTGGCTCTCAGCTAGATCGAATTTTTCAACAGGCTTTTGCTGCAGTAAAACGTGTTCGTACCGAAACGGCGATTGGTGCAAATCCTGTGTCGATTGGTTTTGCGGCAGTGCAATTAGCCAAACAAATTTTTACCGACCTTACCAAAGCTAATGCTTTATTGGTTGGGGCAGGTGAAATGATTAGCTTGGTGGCTAAGCATCTTAAAGAACAGGGTATTAAACACATTACCATTGCCAATCGCAGTTTAGAGCGTGCTGAAAATTTAGCAGCAGAGTTGGGTGGTGCAAAAGTCGTGTTACTGGCCGATTTGGCCGAAGTTTTGCCCCAAGCAGATATTGTTATTAGTTGTACAGGTAGTCAGTTGCCTGTGATTGGTAAAGGTATGGTTGAGCGCGCCTTAAAGAAGCGTCGTTATCAGCCGATTTTTATGGTTGATATTGCTGTTCCACGTGATATTGAACCCGAAGTTGATGATTTAGAAGATGTTTATTTATATACCGTTGATGATTTAGAAAGCACCATTGAAGAAAATCGTCGTGCCCGTCAACAAGCAGCACAACAAGCCGAACAATTAATTGAACAATGTGCCATAGAATTTGGCCATCAACAACGTGCCCAAGCTGCCAGTGGTTTGGTGATGGCTTATCGTCAGCAAGTTGAAGAATTACGATTAGCCGAAATTGCTAAAGCACAACAATCCTTAGCCCAAGGTGTGAATCCTCATGACGTATTAGAGCGTTTATCTCGTAATTTGACCAATAAATTGATGCATACCCCGAGTGTCCAACTCAAACAAGCAGCAGCAAACAACGCTCATGATAAGTTAATGTGGGCGGCTGAGTTGTTAGGTGTGCAGCAAAACGAATAGTCGGTCAAACAACTTATCTGTATCTTATAAAACTTCTATACACTCCCTAGTGATTGTTCACTAACGAGACACGAAAAAATTTTGAGTTAATTATGAAAGCATCTATCCGTAGTCGCTTAGAACAGTTAAGCGAACGTTATGAAGAAGTGACCGCCTTATTATCTGACAGTAGCACGATTAGTGATAACGAAAAATTTCGTAAATTATCCCGTGAACACAGTGAGTTAGGTGAAATTACCCAAGTATGGCAGGCATTTTGTCAGGCCGAGCAAGATTTGGCCACTGCACAAGAAATGAAAACTGACCCAGAATTTAAAGAAATTGCTGAAGAAGAGATTGATGCGGCATTAAAACGTATTGATCAATTAACTGAACAGCTTAATGTGTTAATGATTCCAAAAGACCCGAATGATACTTGTCCTGTATATTTGGAAGTTAGAGCGGGAACGGGTGGTGATGAGGCGGCTATTTTTGCAGGCGATTTATTTAGAATGTATTCTCGCTTTGCGGAGCGTCAAGGTTGGCAAGTAGAAGTGATCTCTTGCAACGAAGGTGAGCATGGCGGTTATAAAGAAGTGATTAGCCGTGTCAGTGGTGAAGGTGTATATGGCACGCTCAAGTTTGAGTCGGGTGCACATCGCGTACAACGTGTTCCCGAAACTGAGTCCCAAGGTCGTGTTCATACTTCTGCGTGTACGGTGGCGGTGATGCCAGAGCCTGAAGAACAAGCCGCGATTGAAATTAATCCTGCCGATTTGCGTGTTGATACTTACCGTTCGAGTGGTGCAGGTGGTCAGCACGTTAACAAAACTGACTCAGCTATTCGTATTACCCATATTCCAACTGGTATTGTTGTTGAATGTCAGGAAGAGCGCTCGCAACATAAAAACCGTGCTAAAGCAATGAGTTGGTTAGCGGCTAAATTAGAGTCTCGTCAACGTGAAGCACAACAACAAGCCACCGCCACTATGCGTCGTGATTTGGTCGGTAGTGGTGATCGTTCTGAGCGTATTCGTACTTATAATTTCCCTCAAGGTCGTTTAACAGATCATCGAATCAATTTAACGTTGTATCGTTTAGATGCAGTGATGGAAGGTGATTTAACCGAAGTGGTTGAGGCTTTAGCACGCGAATATCAAGCTGACCAATTGGCAGCATTAGCCAATGATGAAAGCTAATCTGATATGACTCTAAGCATTCAACAGTTCCAACAGCTTGCCCGTCAGCGTTTAAGTAACGAAGATGCTGCTTTAGAAATAGAGCTAATGTTGTGCCATGTGCTTAATAAAAATCGGACTTTTTTGCGTACTTGGCCAGATTCATTATTAACAGACGTTGAATTAAATCAGCTTAATGAGTATTTGCAACAACGTGAACAAGGTGTGCCATTAGCCTATTTATTGGGTGAACGTGCTTTTTGGACATTGAATTTATCGGTTAGTCGCGAAGTATTAATCCCACGACCAGATACTGAATCTGTCGTCGAAAAAGTCCTGGCTTTGGGGCAGGGTAAACAGTGGCGTGTGGTTGATTTGGGCACAGGCAGTGGTGCGATTGCCTTAAGCCTTGCCAAAGAACACCCTGAATGGGTTGTGGTGGCAACTGACTTATATCCACAAAGTTTAGCAATTGCCCAACAAAATGCTGAAAAAAATCAAATTCCCAATGTTGAGTTTGTGCAGGGTTCGTGGTTTGAGCCATTGACTGGTTTATTTGATTGTATAGTCAGTAATCCCCCTTATATTATCGAAAATGATCCCCATTTACAGGCATTAAGTCACGAGCCACAACGCGCTTTGGTAGCTGCTGAACAAGGTTTAGCCGATTTGCGACATATTGTCCAATTGTCGGGCAAGTTTTTATGCGATCAAGGTTATTTAGTGTTAGAACATGGGTTTGACCAAGGCCAAGCGGTGCGTGATTTGTTACAAGCATCAGGATTTAGCCAAATTATGACGGGCCAAGATTTTGGTGGAAATGACAGATATACCGTAGCAAGACTGCATAAGTCTTAAATAGAGTCAAAAATGCTAACAGATGACGAGTTACTCCGCTATAACCGCCAAATTATGTTGCCCCAATGGGATATTGCTGCTCAAGAACGTATTAAAGCCTCTAAAGCTTTGATTGTCGGTATGGGCGGTTTGGGTTGTCCTGCTGCTTTATATTTGGCCAGTGCGGGTGTGGGCGAGTTGTGGCTTGCCGACTTTGATACGGTGGAAGTTTCTAATTTACAACGGCAAGTGTTATATCGAGATAGCGATATTGGCTCACCAAAAGCCCAAGCAGCGGCTAAACATTTGCAACAAGTGAATCCATATATTGTCCTTAGGCCAATGCTTGATGCTTTAAATGTCGATAACTTATTGGCCATTGTGCAACAGGTTGATGTGGTATTGGACTGTAGCGACAATTTTACCACACGTGATGCAGTGAATACGGCTTGTGTACAAGCCAATAAACCATTGATTTCGGCAGCTGCTATTGGTTTAAGTGGTCAATTGTCGGTGTTTGATGGTGGGCATGAGCATCGTCCTTGTTATCGCTGTTTGTATCCTCAAGCCGATGAACAAAGTATGACTTGCAGCGAATCTGGTGTTTTGGCGACTTTGGTTGGTGTCATGGGAACTTTACAAGCACATGAGGCATTAAAATGTTTAAGCGGTTTAGGAGAGGGGTTGTACGGCAAGTTACTACTATGGGACGCCGATATGCCCACATGGCGCACACTCAAATTTCGCAAAGATCCCGCTTGTCCCGTTTGTGGTCACGTTATCAGCAACAAGGTGAAATAATGAATCGTTATGCAACGTTTGGTAATGCTTTAAAAGGGATTGTTCGCATTGGTGAAACAACAGCCGTTTTAACGACAACAGGATTAAGTTGGTTGCGTGGTAATCGTCCACCTACACCTCGTTTAGTTCGGCAAACCTTTGAAAGATTAGGGGCAACATACGTTAAGTTAGGCCAGTTTGTGGCTAGTTCACCCTCATTATTTCCGCCTGAATATGTCAATGAATTTCAGTATTGTTTAGATAAGACGCAAGCTTTACCCTTTAAATATATTCGCCAAGTGATTGAAGAAGAGTTAAAACAACCCTTAGACAAAGTGTTTGCCAGTGTTGATGAAACGCCATTAGCGTCTGCTTCTATTGCCCAAGTTCATGCAGCAACTTTAATCACAGGTGAATCGGTTGTTATTAAGGTGCAAAAGCCTGATGTTAAAAATATTTTATTAACGGATTTAAATTTTATTTATTGGGCAACACGTATTTTTGAACGTTTATTTCCAAAAATTAAATTTGCTTCGTTATCAGCCATCGTATCGGAAATTCAAGAATGTATGATGGAAGAGGTTGATTTTTATAAAGAAGCCGAAAACATCAAACAATTTAACGAATTTTTAAAAGCCACCAATAATCCTTTAGCCATTGCGCCACAAGTGTACCCACAAGCATCCAGCTTGCGTGTGTTAACGATGGAACGTTTTTATGGTGTGCCATTAACCGATTTAGAAACCATTAAGCGTTATGCTAAAGATCCTGCAAACACTTTAATTAATGCCATGAACACTTGGTTTTCTAGTTTAATGTTTTGTGAATCATTCCATGCGGATTTACATGCAGGTAACTTAATGGTGTTAACCGATGGCCGTATTGGTTTTATTGATTTTGGCATTGTCGGTCGCGTTAAGCCAGATACATGGTCAGCAACGATGGCTTTTATGGAGTCAATTGGCACTGGTGACTTTGAAAAAATGGCCGATTCGATGATGAAAATTGGTATGACCAGCCAAAAAGTTAACACAACTGATTTAGCCAAAGATTTAGAAGTGATTTATCAAGCTTTTACTGTGGTTGATCCAACCAGTGTGTTAAATGGCGCGGTTAACGACAATGAAATTAATCAATTGATGTTGGAAATTGTCGCTGTTGGAGAAAAGCACGGCATTCGTTTCCCACGTGCGTTTGCTTTGTTATTTAAGCAAATTTTATATTTTGATCGTTATATCAAAATTTTAGCACCAGACATGGAGTTGTTTAATGATGATCGTTTGCAAATGTTTGGTAGCTTGGAAGATTTAAGTGGTAAAAAACCAAGCCCCAGAGTGTTACATTGAAACATTTAAAAGCGACTTAGGTCGCTTTTATTTTTTCAAACTGCTCAACTGCAAAGGCACACGCTTGTTTATGATTTACCATCGGTAATGGGTAATCTAAAAATAATTGTCGTTGTTTGCCGTGTGGTTCGTGAATGGTTTTGCTGTCTAAATGAGCGAGTTCAGGCACATAACGGCGAATGAAATCGCCATTGGCATCAAACTTTTGGCTTTGTAGTGCAGGGTTAAAAATTCTAAAATAGGGTGCTGCATCATTACCTGTTGATGCGCTCCATTGCCAACCGCCATTATTGGCTGCCAAATCACCATCAATTAAATGTTCCATAAAATAACGTTCGCCCCAACGCCAATCTATAAACAAATCTTTGGTTAAAAACATGGCTGTTACCATGCGTAAACGGTTGTGCATCCAACCAATGGTATTTAGTTGGCGCATCGCCGCATCAACAATCGGAAAACCTGTTTTTCCTTCACACCAGCGTTGAAAGTCAGCTTGGTCATGTCGCCAGACAATATTATCAGTGTTGACTTTAAAGGCTTTATGTTTGCATAAATGTGGATAAGCAACCATTAAGTGTTTATAAAAATCACGCCATGCTAATTCGCTAATCCAACAATCAATACCGTCACTATGACCATAAGCTTGTTGCTCATTAATTGCCGCTTGAAAACATTGTCTAGCCGAAATTGAACCAACCGCTAAATAGGGCGATAAACGGCTAGTACCTTCGGGATGTAATGGGTAATCACGATTATCTTTATAACCACGAATATGATGTTGGCAAAAAATATCTAAACGTTTTAGAGCCGCTTCTTCACCCGCAGGCCAATAAAGCTGTGCCGTTTCTTGACTAATGTGCGAGCTAAATGAATTTAATTGTGAAGGAATGGCGGTGACTTGTTGTTTTGACGGAAATTTTCGTGCTTGTGGGGCAGTTAATACCTGAATGCCATTTTGTTGAATATGTTGTAACCACGTTTTTTTAAAGGGAGTAAAAACAGTATAAAAACGGCCATCATTGGTTAATACACGCGATGGTGTGACAATACATTGGTCATCAAAACTAGATACCTGAACATTCAATTGTCTCAGTTGTTGCTCAATTTGGGCATCACGTTGTAATTCATTAATTTCGTATTGCTTATTATAAAAAACATGAGTGATGTTTTCTTTTTGACAAAATTTAACTAAATCAGTTATTTGGGAGTTAAAGTTAAGGCTATTTATAACAATTAATGGGATATTTAATTGCTGTAAACGGTTGCTAAGTTGTTGAACAGTCGCCAATTCAAATTCAACTTTACAGCCAGCCGTATGATGTTTTTGCCATTGTTCTGCACTGATAAAATATAAGCCGACCACCTCTGCTTGTGGATGTTGACAAGCAGCGGTGAGAGCGGTGTTATCAATGGTGCGTAAATCGGCACGAAACCACATTAAATGCTTCATGTTTATTACCTAACGATAGGTCTTAAATCTAAACCTTTTTGTCTACGCCATTGCAAAACCGCTTGGCGTGTTGCTGGCAGATCGTGAAAAATTTGTACTGCATCTATTTGACGGCGTGTGTTACGCATACCGCCACCGCCTGCCCAAATTTGTACACTGAGTGGTAAGCGAAAACGTAACTCTTCTAAAAAGTCGATGGCACGATTAGTAGGAAATGCAGCACTAAATGATAAACACACCACATCCATTTTATGTTTTTGTACTGCTTGAACAATTTCACGAATTGGCATTTGTGCACCAAATGAGATGGCATCGACTTGATCTAATCTAAACAAAGCTTCTAACATTAAGATACCTAAGGTATGCAACTCATCGGGCGCAGTAGTGAGCATAATCCGTGGTGCTTGGCTTGCAGGTCTCAATAAGGCAATATTTTGCTTAATCAAACTTTGAATTTCTTCGGTATATAAATGCTCTTCAAAAATCTCAATTTGGCCAGACATCCACGCATCACCCACCAAATTATTGGTATGTTGCACTAAATCTAAAATAAACGATTCTAAGCCCATTCTAATGAGTTGGTGATTGAGGTATTCACGGACACGGTAAGGGTCACGACCTTTAAGAATGGACAATAATTCCGATTCAATATTATTAGGTACAGCAGGGCTAGGATTGCCATGACTAGAACCGACTAACTCTTCTAGGGCTGGCATTTCCAAATTAATCACTTTACTGGGTCTAAAACCTGCATCTAATAAACGACGAATAATACGCAGTTTATTGATTTGCTCGGTGGGATAAACACGATCTCCTTGTGCATCACGTTGTGGTTGAGGAAAACCATAACGTCGCTCCCACATGCGTAATAATTCTTTAGAAATACCTGTTTCTCGTTCAACAGCATTAATGGGTAGTAACATAGCTGTTACCTCGTTAGTAGTAGGATTTAATAGGGTATTTATGAACTTTTCTTCCGAAAAAATAAGGTGACTTCACCTAAACGAAAGCCAAACTTAGACATGACTGCACGATTAACTAAAGTTTTATCATCATGCAAATACATCCAGTCATCAAAATTAACATGATAGATTTTGCCATTGACAGGCAAAGCTAAAGTGTATTGCCAATTTAAAACTGACCCTGACACTTGGCCTTTAGCAATACCAATCACATCGTCAGCACGACCAATGTATTGACCTTGGCCTGTTGCTTCTAAATACCAAATACGTTGTTGTTTGCTGCCATCGTCATAACTAAACTTTTCATCTAAAACGCCTTTATTGCCTTGCCATGTGGCAGTCATATCAACATGAAAACGTTTAATTAACTTGCCTGAGCGATCTTGAAACTGCCCCCAAGCCTCTAACTCCCCATTGAGATATTGCTTTAAATCTAAGCTAGGGGTGGTGTTTTTATACTGTTCTATCGGATTAGTCATACAAGCACTCAATAATAAGGAAGCACTGATTGCAGCAAATTTTTTCATGATGTTATTCTCGGGTGAGTAACACTTGGCAAACGCCAGTTCGTTTGGTTAAAAAACCTGCCTCGCAATACCAATAATAAAAACGCCAAATACGAATAAAGGCTTCATCAAAACCTAAAGCACGAATTTGAGGAAGTTGTGCATCAAAACTTTCACGCCATAATTTGAGAGTGTGCGCGTAATCTAGGCCAAAATCGACAAAATCGGTGATGGTTAAATCAGCTTGTTGACTTTGTTGATAGAGTTTTTCGGGTGAGGGCAGCATCCCACCGGGAAAAATATACTGTTGAATAAAATCAGTTTTTAACCGATAGTCATCAAAACGCTCATTACTAATGGTAATGGTTTGAATCGCTGCTTTGCCGCCTTGACGTAAACAACTAGCTACTTTGGCAAAATAAGTTGGCCACCATTGTTCGCCCACTGCTTCTAACATTTCAATAGAGACAATCGCATCATATTTACCGCGTAAATCACGATAATCACAAAACTTAAAATGAATTTGATTGGTATAAGGCTTATTAGCAATACGTTGTTCGGCATAAGCTAATTGTTCTTTAGATAAAGAAATACCTGTGACAAAACAACCATATTCACGTGCTGCATATTCGGCAAAAGCCCCCCAACCACAACCAATTTCTAAAATATGATCGCCTGCTTTAACGTTTAACTGTTTGAGTAAACGGTCGTATTTGGCGTATTGTGCTTGTTCTAGGCTTTGAGATTGGCCACTAAAATAAGCTGAGGAATAAGTCATTGATGAGTCGAGCCATAGACGATAAAAGTCATTACCAATGTCATAATGCGCATGAATATTCTTTTTACTATTGGCTTTGGTGTTGCGATTTAACCAGTGTTTAACCCGATAAATTAATGTTCCCAAAAAGCTACCATATAAGGCTTTATCAAGGGCTTGCTCATTGGCTAAGGCCAATAACAAGACATTAAGCATGTTGTCACTATCTATCCAGTCATCACGGTAAGCTTCAGCAACGCCAATATCACCACTTTGTAAAATCTTACTCACAGCAAGCCAATTTTTGATGTGTAAATCAGCTTCTATCCCTGCGTGTTTGCCATTAAAAAAGATTTTTTCTCCATCAGGTAAAGTCAGACGCATCGAGCCATATTCGAGTTTATCCAACATTTTTAAAAATAATGTCGCTTTAAATGGCACTTGATTAGATAACAAGGCGGAAGGAATACTCATGAACTAATCTCCATCTGTGGGGGTAATGGCTTGCGATGAAAAATTGCACCTTTACGCCATAGTTTTAAGGCTTGCCAATGAATACGCGCGACAACTAATACCGTTGTCCAACCTAATTTGGCGAGCTGTTGGCAAATATTGCTCAAGCTCAAATCTTGGGCTTGGCCTGTGACCACGGTTTTTAGGGTGAGTTGTTGATTAACAACATACTTAATCGCCACAGTGCGTGTGTTTTGCCGATGAATAAAACGAAATTGATATTCACCTTCAACCGCAAAAAAGGGTGAAACATGAAAAATCTTTTCGCAATTTAAAGTGGTGTGGTTATCAATTGCTTGATGATGAGAGGCAGTGAGTAAATAACAATGACGTTCGCCAAAGGTGTTGTTAACCTCACACAAAATCACCCGAAGCTGTTG
>NZ_CALETI010000444.1 GCF_937920075.1 uncultured Agitococcus sp. | reverse complement strand
ATTGAAGAAGGTGCTTTAAAAACTTCTGCTAACTTTAAAGATTTAGATGAAAGTCGCGCCTATCGAGAGTTATATCAAGAAGGTGCGGGTCGTGCGAGTAGTGATGGTGCTATTGCTATTTTACAAGGCCGAGCTGTGGGCGGCACAACCGTGGTTAACTGGACAGCCAGCTTTAGAACACCTAACGAAACCCTAAAGCATTGGGCGGATGTGCATCAAGTTAAAGGTCATAGTGCCGAAGAGATGAAACCGTGGTTTGAAAAAATGGAGCAACGGTTAAATATTGCACCGTGGGCAATGGCGGCCAATCCTAATAATCAAGTATTAACTGATGGTTGCCAAAAACTGGGTTGGGAATGGCATGTTATTCCACGTAATGTTAAAGGCTGTTGGAATAGTGGTTATTGTGGTTTAGGTTGTCCTGTAAATGCTAAACAGTCAATGTTAGTTTCGACTATTCCCACGGCTTTGAGTCAAGGTGCAGAGTTAATACATCATTTACGCATTGAAAAGATTTTCTTTAGTGGCAATAAAGTGACAGGCTTATTAGGCTTGGCTTTAGATACTAGTACTCATAAACGCACAGGTATTGAAGTTCAAATCAAAGCTAAACATTATATTATTGCAGGCGGCGCACTAAATAACCCTGCCCTATTGTTGCGTTCACAAACCCCAGACCCATATAAACGTGTTGGCAAACGTACCTGTATTCATCCTGTAGTGTTAACTTTGGCTCAAATGCCACAAAAAATTGATCCTTATCATGGCGCGCCACAATCAATTGCCTCTGACTTTTTTCAATGGAAAGATGGTGCAACAGGTAAAATGGGCTATAAACTCGAAGTTCCGCCTGTATTTCCTGCCATTGCCAGTGGCATTTTTGGTACATGGGGGCAAACGCTTAAAGACGAAATGGCCTTATTACCACACACTAATGCCATGTTAGCTTTAATGCGTGACGGTTTTGTGGAGCAAAGCCAAGGTGGTCAAGTGTCGATTGATGACAAAGGAAACCCCGTTTTAGATTACGATATCACTGATTTTGTTTGGGATGGTGCAAAGCGTGCGTATTTGAGTATGGCTGAGGCACAATTTGCCGCAGGAGCAAAAAAAGTGCGTGCAGCTCATTTGGATGCAACATGGGTTAACTCATGGCAAGCAGCCAAAACCCAAATTGAACAACTACCTTATAAAAAGTTTCGTACAGCTGTCTTCACTGCCCATTTAATGGGAGGCTGTATGATGAGTGATAATGAGCAAATGGGCGTGGTTAACAGCCAAGGCCGTCATCATCAATTAGAAAACCTGTCTATTTTCGATGGCTCAGTCTTTCCAACCAGTTTAGGAGTAAACCCACAATTGTCGATTTATGGCTTAGTGGCACAAAATGCGAGCACTTTAGCTGCCAAATTAAAAGTTACTTAATTTTTTGATGATACAGTGAACAGGCGGCTCTGTTAATCTTAACAGAGCCTTGATTTTTAGTGATGATAATCCAAATCAACACTAAATTTTTCGGGGTATTTACCAGCAATGTCTTTATAAAATGACATGATTTCATACATATCTTTTTTCATATCACCACTTGGATAAACAACTTTACCTACTCCAGCCTCTTTTTTCTTATAATCTAAATACCCTAAAGCAATGGGTACATTCGCTGCGACTGCAATATGATAAAAACCCGTTTTCCATTTTGTTCGCAAAGAACGGGTTCCTTCAGGTGTTACCAACATAACAAAATCTGGGTGCGCTTTAAATAAATCCGCCATCAACTGAACCATACTTGGCCGCGCTTCGCCATCTTTTTTAGGCCGTCTATTTATACCTACTCCTCCCATATACCGAATAAACGGGCCATAAGGAAAACGCATATAACTATCTTTAATCGTAATTTTGACAGGTATTCCCATCAAAACAAACGCTAAACGAGTATAAAGCGCATCCCAGTTAGATGTGTGAGGAGCTGCAATCATTACACATTGTTTGATATGCGTTGGCATTTGATTATTAAAAGTCCAACCAGTGAAAGCAAAAGTACCACGTGCAATAAACCTAGAAATCATAAATTTAGTATCTTTATATTAGTCAATAACGTCTATAAATATAGCACAAAAAAGACAATTGTATTTTATATAATAGAATTTAGCCTAAGAAAACATATTATTTTTCTGTTTTTTAAAGTAAAAAACCCTTCTAGTGTTTGCTAGAAGGGTTTTTTTGATTGGAGTCTGG
>NZ_CALETI010000443.1 GCF_937920075.1 uncultured Agitococcus sp. | reverse complement strand
ATTACCTGTTCATATCAAAACTTTTGCTAATGCCCTGACGGTTCAAAGTGGTTCTGCTAATTCGGTGTTACTAGACGATGGTCACGTCTATTTTTGGGGACGAGAAATCGGCGGAGGTCGAGGCACAGGCAAAGTACGAGCTCACGAGCAATCTAGTAGTAAAGACTGGTCTGTCCCCGAAAAGTCTTTATGGATGTGGAAATAATTTTTCTAGTTTGGGCAATGCTGATAAATTTGCTAAAATCGCCATTGTTATTTTAGGACTTAGGCGGTTGATGACATGCCTAAGTCCTGTATTTTTTATTCAAAGGATAAGCTCATGGCACGTTCAGACACAATGCAAGCCACTCAACGTCCACGCCAGCGTGTGTCACCCGTACAAGAACGTTCACGGCAAAAGCTCAATACCATTTTAGATGCCACCGCCAATTTGTTGGTGCAACAAGGTGTTGAAGCCACCACCATGCTCGCCATTGCAGAAGCCGCCGACTTATCGCCAGCAACCGTGTATCACTATTTTGAAAATCGTTTGGCGATTTTTGCCGCCTTAGCCGAACGTACCATGACCATGGTTGATAATAATTTGTCAGAGCGTTTAAACGCCTTTGCAGTATCTAACGAACAAAGCACCCACGAATTACTCCAAACCTTGTACCAGTTGTATCATCAAACCCCTGGTTATGTCTCGTTGTTGACCGCGTTACGTGCCGAACCTTCCTTGCAGGCCTTAGTGCGTGAATCAAATCGCCGTATTGCCGATGTGATTTGTGAAGTATTGGTGCGACGTACCTCCTTAGCGTTACGTCGCGCCCAACGTTTAGGCTGGATTTTAAGCCAGTCGTGTGACCAAGTATTACAAGAAGCGTTATTATCCACGCCCGAAGAAGCGCAAGCCCTATTAGAAGAACTCACCGAGATGGTGGATACACTGTTAGTCCATTATATTCAAAACTCTAAAAATTCTGCGCTTAATTAAACGCTTGGGCATACGCTTTGCGTGTAATCAAACCAATTAATTGCCGAGGCAAAAACCGACTCACAAAAAGCTGCTGACGATTTAGCAAGCCAGAAACAGCGAGATTTTTGCGTGCTTGCATGGCGGCAATGCCTTCACTGGCGCATGATTCTACGCTTTGCAGTAATGGCGTATTTTGAAAATACTTTAAACGACTATTGCTGGTCATTTCGGTATCAATGCCACCTGGTGAAAAGACTGTTAAAGACAGGTTTTGCTGATGCTGTTCGAGGGCAAGGCTTTGGGCAAAATTGGTGACAAAAGCTTTTGTACCTGCATAGGCCGCTTGGTAGGGTTACACACTGTATATGAAAAATCTATCTAAACCTACTTATTTAGGTTGTTT
>NZ_CALETI010000442.1 GCF_937920075.1 uncultured Agitococcus sp. | reverse complement strand
AGGTCTCACATTCTTTCCACAGGCTTTACGTTTGGCCGAACTAGCCATAGGCATTGATGCTATAAATAGCATCAATACGCTATTAAAGTAGGCTATTTTTAGGAGATAATCAATATCTTTTGGCTAAAAAATATACCAAATGAGTAGGTTTGAATAGTTTTTTAAGCTGCTGTTAGTTACCCTTATTTATGATATTATAGATATTGATATTAAATATCTAAGGTATCATCATGCAATTACTCATACATCTTCCCGATGAACTCGTGGCTCGTTTTCGCAGTGCTATTCCTGCACGTCAGCGCAGTGATTTTATCCGTGAATTGTTAGAGCGTTCATTGCCTAATCATAATGACGAGCTTTATCGTCTTGCCTTACAGGCGCAAACTTATGATGATTCGCATCCTAATGAATTTGCAGATTTTAACAACACGATGACTGATGGACTTGACCCCAACGAAACCTTTGACCTCGCTAAATTGGATGCCTTATGTCAGAAATAAAACGAGGTGAGGTTTATTGGGCGCAACTTGACCCAACGATTGGCGCAGAAATACAAAAAACGCGACCTGTTGTGGTGATGTCTAATTCGTCTATAAATAAAGCCAGAAAAACGGTTGTTGTTGTTCCTTTGTCAACGTCTGCACCTGTGATTCAATATCTTAATGTGGGGTTAACAGGGGGGAGTGTGGCGCGTTGTGACCATATTCGTGCGATTGATAAATCGCGATTAAGCAATAAAATTGGTATGGTAACCACAAAAGATATGGACGCGATTTTGGATGCGTTAAAAAAGATTTTAGATAAATAGGATTAATTATGCCAACCTTAACATGGGTCGGAAAAGACAAAGTGGTGAATCATCATCACGATGTACCGTTTAGAGTATTAAATAAACAATATAGTTTTGTGGCAGATAACAGTTTGCCGTCTAATTCTACTCAAAATCGTATTATTCATGGGGATAATTTAGAGGCTCTTAAAAGTTTGTTGCCTGAGTTTGAAGGTAAGGTGAAGTGTATTTATATTGACCCGCCGTACAATACAGGTAATGAAGGTTGGGTGTATAACGATAATGTCAATGACCCTAAAATTAAAAAGTGGTTGGGGCAGGTGGTGGGTAAAGAGGGGGAAGATTTAAGCCGCCATGATAAGTGGTTGTGTATGATGTATCCGCGTTTGAAGTTGCTGCATAAGCTGTTGGCAGATGATGGCGTGATATTTGTGAGTATTGATGATAACGAACAAGCGAATTTAAAGTTGTTGATGGATGAAATTTGGGGGGCTGAAAACTTCATTAGTAATGTGATTTGGCAAAAGAAATATAGCCCACAAAATGACGCTAAACACTTGTCACCAATGCATGACTTTGTGGTGGTTTATGCAAGGAATAAGAGTGTTTGGCGACCAAATTTATTGTCACGCTCTAATGAGTCTTTGGCACGTTATAAAAATCCTGATAATGACCCT
>NZ_CALETI010000441.1 GCF_937920075.1 uncultured Agitococcus sp. | reverse complement strand
ACCGTTTTTTAACTTCGGTATATTTTGAGGGTAGTATATCGATGGCTGTTATTTTGTTTTGTGGTCTGACAAATGATTGATTGCTAAAATTAACAAAATCATTTGTTTTTTCATAACAAGAAAATGCGTTTTCATCAGAGCAAAACATTCTTCTGTAAATGCTCTTAGTCTTACTCAATCCAAACTCACTATGCTCAGGCGTTAGCCATTCGTAATACTCTGCCATGCCGCAATGATAAGTCACCTTAATACTATCGGGCTTGCCTATTTTTTTGTGTATCTTAAAACTCACTCGGTCAACATTTACACGTTGCACCTTGCGTTGGTCTGATAATACCGCCCCATCATAAGCGGTTAAATCTAATTTTTTATCAGGCTCACGCGCAAAAATATATCCACATTCTGGACACTCACGCACAGCAGCATGAAGTATGGTATCGCATGACGGGCATTCTTTGGCGGGTGCTTCGCCTGTGCCTTCGCCTTTGGCCTTTACTGTCACATCGTCAATGCAGCCGTGTCTTAACACATTACCGCCATAGTCTAATAACAGGGCATTCTTTTTGTTAGGATATAGCCGCATGACACGTCCAATAATCTGCACATAAAGCGCAGTTGACTCGGTAGCGCGAATCAACACGCACATATCAGCAATGGGAAAGTTTGAGCCAGTCGTGAGTATATTTACATTAACAAGACACTTTAGGCGGCCATGCGTGAAGTCATCCAAAATATATTCATTGTCGCTTTGTGAGTGATAACAAGCCGCATTGACACCGTGACTAATTAGCTCGGTCGTGACTTGTTCAGCGTGTTCAATTGATACGCAAAAAATTAACCATGCTTTGCGGTTAGCACCTTGTTTCACAATATCAGCGACAATCTCAGGCGTTTTGCTCATGTATAGCGATTCAAGCGCACTATCTAAAAACTCACCTCCTTTGTGCTTAACCTTGCTTACATCAACTTTAACACCTCCACCGTTTGACACCACAGGGCATAAAAAACCACGTTTAATAAGTAACTTAACATCAATTTTATAAACGACACGCTCAAAAATAGGCGTTTCCCATTGTGTTAAATAACCACTGTCTAAGCGGTATGGTGTGGCGGTTAAGCCTAAAATCTTTAGATTAGGATTGACGTTTTTTAGGTTGTTAATGAGTTGGTGATACTGTCCTGCCTCGCTCGGTGCAACAAGGTGACACTCGTCAATGATAAGTATTTCATAATGCTGAATTATTGCGTTGGCAATGCTTTGAATGCCTGCAAAAACTATTTGCGCGTCCTGTGTTTTTTGGTTTAACCCTGCACTATAAAATCCCGTATCAGCATCGGGTAACAGGTTTTTTAACTCGGCCTCGTTTTGCTCTAATAATTTTTTGCGATGCGTGACAACCAAAACACGCACGTCATGCGTTATTGAGTCATGGCAGATTTTGCCAATGATTAGGCTCTTACCCGCGCCACAAGGTGCTTCTATAATGCAGCTTGTGCCATTCTGCCAGTAGGCGTAAGCACTTTGTACCGCGTCCTGTTGATAATCTCTTAGAATGATTGTCATGTTGGTTTCTCGGTTGTGCGGTACGCTATGACCGCACTTTAATGGGTTGTTTATTTTTGGCTTGGCAAATGCTTTGCAAACTCTGACCACAGCAACGGCATAGTTGGTGGCATATCGTAGCGATTCTTGGCTACATAAGCAGGATTAGCACTTAGGTTTAAAATCCTTTCGCCTGTACTGATTGCACGGTTGCGGTCATCATTAAAGCCCTTGCCCTCGGTGACTTTGATAATCTTTTTTAGGCTTGCATAACCAATAACATCAGCAAACTCACGGCATAAAGCCGCCGCCTTTTTGTGTAGTTTTAGGTCGTGTTGGTCAAAGGTTAGATGTTCGGGGTCTTCTACTTTGTTGACTTGGCTATGTGCCGTCATAATAACAAGCATACCCTTGTCACGGCATTTGTTTAATTCATCAAAAAAATACGACCAAAAAACGAGAGCCTCGTTATAACCGCGACCATAGCCAATTTTTTCGATGCTTGATACTTTGTTATCAGTGCAGACTTGTTTCCATATCAGCGTTTCTAACCAGTCTAAACTGTCAATAACCACTGTTTTAAAATCGTGTGATTCATTAACAAGCGCGTCCAATG
>NZ_CALETI010000440.1 GCF_937920075.1 uncultured Agitococcus sp. | reverse complement strand
TTCCGATCTCTGATCAGCCTTATTTGGGGCGTAGGATATGGCCTACAATATGTCACTTGGACAAAATCTGATTATAAACAAGGTCTATCCGTTAGTATTGTCCAAGGTAATATTCCTCAAGATGTTAAATGGCAAATGGAATGGCGCGACAAAACACTCGCCATATATGAACAACTTTCCAAAAGTGAATGGGGACAAGATGTTGTTATTTGGCCAGAAGCGGCTATTCCGATGTTTCAATATGAAGCTAATGACTTTTTGATTAAAATCAACAATACCGCCACTGCCACTAATACTGCTTTTGTAACGGGTATTCCCTATGCTGATTTAGAGAATATCAACAAACAAGGAATTCCGCCTTTTTATAACAGCATCGCCGCTTTAGGCGCAGGCAATGGTTTATATTTTAAACAACGCTTAGTACCTTTTGGCGAATATGTCCCTTTTGAATCATGGTTACGTGGTGTTTTGCCTTTTTTTAATTTAGAAATGTCGAGTTTTAGTGCTGGTAACCCACAACAATCCTCGCTAATCGTGAAAGACCATAAACTAGCTGCTGCCATTTGTTATGAAATTGCTTACCCCGAAATTACTCGCCGTAATGCCGCAAAAGCGGATTTTATCACTACTTTAAGCAACGATGGCTGGTTTGGTACATCCACAGGCCCTCACCAACATTTGCAAATGGTACAAATGCGTGCTTTAGAAACAGGCAAATGGATTATTAGAGCAACTAACACGGGGATTTCTGGGTTTATTAGTCCTAAAGGCACTATTGTTAAAAAAGCCCCACAATTTAAACGTACGGTATTAAGAGGCCATGTTTATCCTGTTAAGGGACAAACACCTTTTAGCCGTTTAGGTAATTGGCCAATCTTAATTTTTTGTTTTGGTATATTAATAATTAGCTTTTGGCGTTGCCGTCGTATTTGAATGGCCAATTAATAAGCGAAAAAGGTTTTCTTCGTGCATTTAAGCATTGAGAAGACCTTTTTTTTCGTCTAGTCTCTAAAGTAATAATAAATAGAATATTCGAGACAAACACCAATGGTCGATTTAAAGTTTTTACGAGCCTACTCACCAACGTTACAAAACGAAGTGCAGCTACTTATTGCTCAGGGCAAACTAGAAACCTATTTAAATACTCGCTATCCAATTAGCACACACCAAATTCAAACTGATAAATCTTTATACGAATTTACGGTTAATCTTAAACAAAATTGTTTAAAAAATGCACCTAATCTTGATAAAGTTTGTTATGACAACAAATTAGATGTGGTTCACCATGCTTTAGGTTTACACACAGCGGTATCTAGAGTTCAAGGTAGTCGTTTAAAAGCTAAAAAAGAAATTCGTATTGCTTCATTATTTAAACAAACACCTGCTGATTTTTTAACGATGATTGTTGCCCACGAATTGGCTCACCTCAAAGAACCAACTCATAACAAAGCTTTCTATCAACTTTGTCAACATATCGAGCCTAATTATCATCAATTAGAATTTGATTTACGCTTATTTTTAACTTATCAAGAACTTAAAAACACATCAAATTAAACACTACTCGGTAATAGGCATTACCGTCACTCTTACATCTAAGTCATGGCTACCGCCACCTAAAATAACGCCCCTAAGTGGCGACACATCGCTAAAATCTCGTCCCCATGCCATGGTAATATGTTCGGTACTTGGGATTAAATTATTGGTTGGATCAAAATCAACCCAGCCCAATATGGGACAATATACAGCTAACCACGCATGAGACGCATCCGCGCCAATTAATCGTGGCTGACCTTCGGGGGGATGGGTTAACAAATAACCACTAACGTAACGTGTGGGTAAACCCAAAGAGCGTAAACAGGCAATCATAAAATGAGCATAGTCTTGGCAAACACCACGCTTTTTTTCTAATACTTCTAACAATGGCGTTCCAATATGGGTGGCTTTAGGGTCAAAGGTAAATTCTTTAAAAATTTTGTGCATTAAATCTTGCACAGCCAACAACAAAGGTTTGTCTTTGTCAAAACAGCTAGCCGCATAATCGGCAAATTGATGTTTTAAGGGAATATAGGGTGATTGAAAACGATATGGCAAGGCGTTGACTAATTCACTTGAATACGATTGTTGCCCCTGATAACGACACACATCCACGACTTTTTGCCACGGCATACTGTTTTTAAAATCAGCTAATTGCCGTGGTAATACTTCTATGGTCATTGTTGAAACAACTAACAATTCATCATGTGGTTGATTAAAGGCTAAACGGGTATAAGGATTACCAAAGCTATCTTGTAGAGCTTGGCTATCACTGGCTTCTGGCTGAATGCTTAACTGTTGCTGCAAACACGTTTGATATGGCATCTCTCGCGCCTGCAAATGTAATAACTGTTGCGATAAAGAAACAGGCGCAGCATAACGATAATGGGTTTCGTGGGTGATCTGATAACGTGCAGTTTTCATTAGGCAGACACCGTTGGTTGGCTAAAGGTTTCAATATGGGCAAAATAACGCAAATTGAGTTGATCGGAGAGTTGTCTACCCTGCTCAGCAATCGATTTTAACAATTTTGCAATCAACGTTAAGGCGCGTGGCAAACGTTGGATATAATCCATTTCACTTTCTAATACTGCAAAATTTAAAGACTGCAAACGTTCACTCATTTGCGATAAACCATAATCATTACTGTCATCAAGCTGACGTAAATATTGGCTTAAACTATCTAATTGAAATTGCAAAGAATGTGGATTGCTCGGGTCAAGTAAAATTAAATCCAAAACAGGAATAAGCTGTGGACTGGACAAATAACGACTACGATAGGTGATGGTGCTATCGGCTAACTCTAATAACCAGTCGAGTGCGGTTTGTTCGGTGGCAGCATCATGCTGTAATAGTTGAGCAATCATATCCGCCAAAAACTGTAAGCGTTCTAAACGCCGACCAATCATTAAAAATCGCCAACTGTTGTCTTGGGTCATATCATCTAGGGCAAAACCTGATAAAGCCGACAAGGACATTAATAAACGATCAACAAAACCTAAAGCCTTACCAAGTTCTAATTTGTTAGGCTTTAAATTATCGGCTTCTTGTTGTAATTCGGCAATGGTAATCCAATTTTCTTGTGACAAACGACCACGCACTTGAGATGCCGACCAAATTAAACTGCGTAAATTTGCCACCAAACTATTGCCTATTTTGTTGTCACAAATGGCGGTTAATAATTGCTGACTAACATCTTCTTTTGCGGGCAATAAGGCTAAAAATTGACAACTATCTAAGGCAATTGTGAGAGCTAAATCACTTTCGCCCCCTAATTCAATATGGCGTGACAAAGCAGACCTTAATAATCGGGCATTATTATCGCAACGCTCCGAATATCGCCCTAACCAAAACATGTTTTCGGCGACACGCGAGGGTAAATAAGGGTCTTGGCGTAATAAATCTCGTACACCAATGGTACGGACTTTAGGTCGCTCACTACGCGCACTCTGGCCAAAACATACCCAAACATCTTTACTCAAGCCACCACGCTGCATAGAAACAACCGAGGCTTGACTATCGGAAGATACACGCGCTAAGCCCCCTGTCATCACTCGATAACCTTCATCGCTGGCTACCGCATAGACACGCATACCCGAGGCTTGTGCCAAAAATTGTTTAGTTTTTGGTTGCCAAACAGGCGATTGCGCCAAAGCGACTTGTTGTTGAGCAACATAGGTATAAGATCGCCGAGCAATACGCTGTTTTAATGCTTGGAGTTGCTCGTCATCTAAGTCTTGAGCAAAGACAGGTTCAAAACGTTGTGAAGGGAATGTGGGTTTAACCACTAATTGAGGGAGTTTTTCTAAAGCATCTTTTAAAACAGGTTGTTCACCACACCACCACGTTGGCACAGAGGGTAATTTTAAAGGCTCATCAAACAAATATTGGCAAATTTTGGGTAAAAAGCCTAATAATCCTGCTGACTCCGCCACGCCTGAACCCAAAGCATTAGCAACTAAAACATTACCTGAGCGCACTGCATCTAATAATCCTGCTACCCCTAACGCAGAGTCACTACGCAACTCTAAAGGATCACAATAATCGTCATCTAAGCGGCGTAGAATGGCATGTACACGTTTTAAACCATTTAAGGTTTTTAAATACACCATACTACCACGCACCGTTAAATCATAACCTTCAACCAATGGAATGCCTAAATGACGAGCTAAATAAATATGTTCAAAATAAGTTTCATTAAATCGACCTGCGGTTAACAAGACAATTAATGGCTGTTCGCCTGTGGTTGGTGCTAAACGACCTATGGTTTGACGTAAAATTAAAAAATAATCATTTAGCGATTGCACTTTTAGTTGACGGTATAACTCTGGAAAGACCCGCGCAATAATTTGTCGATTTTCTAAGGCATAACCTGCACCTGATGGCGTTTGGGTACGATCTGCCATCACCCACCATTGACCATTAACATCACGCGCAACATCAGCCGCGTATTGATGCAAAAATAAATCATGGGGTTGTTTGATACCTATACATGGCCATAAAAAATTGTTATGACCATAAACCAGTTCCGCAGGAATTAAACCTTCTTTAACAAGACGCTGTTCACCGTACAAATCTGCCAAAATTGCATTGAGGACTTTGGCACGTTGTTCAATGCCTTCTGCTAAAACCTGCCATTCATCATAAGGTATAATGTTAGGAATAACCCCTAAACGCCACGGACGATTTAAACCTTGTTCATCGCCATAAACATTATAAGTCACACCATTTTCATAAATTTGTTGGGCAACTAAATCGGCGCGAGCTTGTACTTGTTCAGCAGTCATACCTTGCAAGACACTGGCAAAACGTTGCCAATGGGGATGAATTGTCCCGTCTGTTGCGAAAATTTCGTTATAACAATCGGGACGCTGAGTGTAATTATTAAATAAATTAGACATACTAGGGGACAAAATTTAGTGGGCGATACTCTGCGAAAATGCTCTTGAAGAGAGCTTTTATCACCAAGACTTAGGACTTACAAGTGCGTAAGTCCTAAGATTGAAGAGCTATACAGCCTATGTATTATTTACGGCGTAAGTCTAACATGAAAGGATGGTCGGGGTTAACACTTAGGCTTGTCGCTTGCACTTTATTGGGGCTATGTCCAATGCGGAAAAACCGTGCTAAACGACGACTTTCGGCTTCGTAAGAGTTAACAGGCACAGTATCAAAACTACGGCCACCTGCGTGCATAACATGATATTGACAGCCACCTAAAGAGCGATTCATCCATGTATCGACCAAATCAAAGGTTAATGGTGCATGAATACAAATGGTTGGATGTAAACATGATGGCGGTTGCCATGCCCGATAACGCACGCCACCAACAAATTCACCCACATTACCAGTTGGCCATAAAGGCACAGCTTGACCATTACAGGTTAATACATAACGATCATTGGCTAAACCAGTCACTGTCACTTGCATACGTTCTACCGAAGAATCGACATAACGTACCGTACCGCCACCGCCATTTTCTTCGCCCATCACATGCCACGGCTCTAAAGCATGACGCAATTCTAGCTCAATCCCTTTAACCGCATAGTCGCCATATTTCGGGAAACGGAACTCAAAATGGGCATCAAACCATGCGTCCTTAAAGTCATAACCTGAGTCTCTTAATTCGGTTAACACATCACTAAAATCTTGTTTAACAAAATAAGGCAACATAAAACGGTCATGCAGCTCTGTACCCCAACGGGTTAAACGTGCTGGCTGGTACGGTTCTTGCCAAAAACGCGCAATTAACGCCCGAATTAATAATTGTTGTGCCAAGCTCATTTGAGCATGAGGAGGCATTTCAAAAGCACGTAACTCAAGCAAACCTAAGCGGCCACTGCTGCTGTCGGGAGAGTACAACTTATCGACACAAAACTCAGCACGATGGGTATTACCTGTGACATCAATTAAAATGTTACGCAACAAACGATCAATCAACCACGGTGGGCAACTTTGACCAACCGCAGGAAACTGTTGGAAAGCCACTTCTAACTCATAGACAGAATCATTGCGAGCCTCGTCAATGCGTGGTGCTTGTGAGGTTGGGCCAATAAATAATCCCGAAAATAAATACGATAACGAAGGATGATTGTGCCAATACGAAATTAAACTGCGTAATAAGTCTGGACGGCGTAAAAATGGCGAATCGTTGACCGTTGCTCCACCCAAGACAAAATGATTACCACCACCTGTGCCAGTATGACGGCCATCGGTCATAAATTTTTCAGTGGTTAAACGGCATAAATGCGCTGCTTCATAAAGATGAGTAGTTTTATCCACTAACTCTTGCCAAGAACTTGATGGATGAATATTAACTTCAATAACGCCAGGATCGGGGGTAACCCTAAAATGCGTTAAACGATTATCTGAAGGTGGTTCATAACCTTCTAAGATAATCGGATGATTCAAGTCTTGTGCTGTCGCTTCAATTGCCGATAACAATGCCAAATAATGATCTAATTCGGCTAATGGTGGCATAAACAAATATAAACGACCATCTCTTGGTTCGGCACATAAGGCTGTACGTGTTATTTGATGTGCCGATTTTTTTGCTTCAGGCGCGATGTTATAACTTAAACTATGGATTTTATCCGCCATAAACTGTTGGCGAATTGCCGCATAACTTTTTAATGGTGCTTGCTTCGCACTTGGATCTGCAGGATTAATATAAGGATAGTCTGCTTTGCTAACCCACGGTTGCGACTCCAAAGGTAAACGATATCCCAACGGTGAATCACCAGGAATTAAATAACAGTGCTTACCGCGTAAAAACCACTCACCTGTTTGCCATGTATCAGCTTTAACATTCCAACTGACTGGTAACACATGACCAATTACTTGATTTAAACCTTGGCTAAATACTTTGGCTAAACGCTCGCGTTCCATAGGATCATTTAAGCGGGCATCTAAAGGATCAACATTAATTGGCAAGTTACGCTCGCGCCAAATATAATAAAATTGATCTTCAAAAGCGGGGAACATAAACGAATCGTCTAAACCCAAACGCTGCGCCACGCCTTGCAAAAATTCTGCGGCCACCGTGTCATCTGCACCGTAATGTTTCGTTTCATCCGCCCACAAACTGGGGTCTAACCAAATCGGTTCACCATCTTTACGCCAAAAACAATTTAATGACCAACGCGGTAGTTGTTCACCTGGATACCATTTACCTTGACCAAAATGCACCAAACCTTGTGGCGCATATTTTTCGCGTAAACGATGGAATAATTCAGCCGCACGTAAACGTTTAGTCGGCCCTAAAGCGGCGGTATTCCACTCCTCACCATCAGGGTCATCAACCGCGACAAAAGTCGGCTCACCCCCCATCGTCAAACGTACATCACACGCTTGTAACTGTTCATCAATTTGATGACCTAAATCTTCAATCGCTTGCCATTGCTCAGGGGTATAAGGTTTAGTGACGCGTGGAGCTTCCCATACTCGCTCTACTTTCATGTGATGTTCAAATTCACATTCACACTCATCTAACAAGCCTGTAATGGGTGCGGCAGAGGATGGCTCTGGGCTACAGGCTAAAGGCAAATGCCCTTCGCCTGCTAATAATCCTGATGTTGGGTCTAAGCCAATCCATCCTGCACCAGGTAAATAGACTTCGCACCACGCATGTAAATCGGTAAAATCAACATCTGTGCCTGTTGGCCCATCTAAGGCTTTAACATCGGGCGTTAATTGAATTAAATACCCCGAAACAAAACGTGCTGCTAAGCCTAAATAACGTAATAACTGGACTAATAACCACGCAGAATCACGGCAAGAACCTGTTTTTTTGGTTAGCGTTTCTTCAGGTGTTTGCACTCCTGCTTCTAAACGAATCACATAAGCAATTTTTTCTGACAACTTACGATTTAAGCCCACCAAAAAATCAATCGTGCGCATTTTTTCACGAGAAATGGACTGTAAATATTGGCTAAATAAAGGGGTTTCTGGCAATTTAACCAAATAAGGGGCTAATTCCTGATCTAAACTGGCATCGTAATTAAATGGACATTCTTCGGCGTATGGCTCTAAGAAAAAATCAAAAGGATTAAACACTGACATTTCAGCAACTAAGTCCACTTCAATTTTTAATTCTTGAGTTTTTTCGGGAAAAACCAATCTTGCTAAATAATTACTTTGTGGGTCTTGTTGCCAATTAATAAAATGCTGTTTGGGTGATACTTTTAGCGAATACGATAAAATTCGGGTGCGACAATGTGGCGCAGGACGTAACCTAATGACTTGTGGCCCTAAATTGATTAAACGATCATAACGATAATGGGTCACATGATTCAGTGCAACATGAATAGACATAATCTGCTTGCTCCTATAGCCAATATTCGGCAGGGGGTGGCGGTAATTGTGCTAAGACTTTTTGCAAGCCTTCTGACCATTGACTACGAATTGCTTGAAAGTATGGGTCATCGTCATACAAGCGTTTACCTTGAGGCAGCTTAAAACTATGATTGTTATAAACCATTAAATCTAATGGTGTTGCTACTGATAAATTACTACGAATAGTCGAATCAAAAGAAATTAAGGCACAACGTAATGCCTTTTCTATCGGACTAAAATAATTTAAGGCTCTATCTAAAATAGGCTTACCATATTTACTTTCACCAATTTGAAAATACGGTGTGTCTTGAGTTGCGGCAATAAAATTACCTTGAGGATAAATATTATATAACTTAGGTTCTTCACCCAAAATTTGCCCACCCAACAACAAAGAGCAAGAAAAATCCATATTCTGCTCTTTATATTTGTCCATCACCTCGCGTAAGGTATGCCCTACCAAATCAGCTGCTTCATACATCGTTTTTACGGTATGTAAGTTGGGTTCTTCTTGTTGCTGAATACGCTGTCGTAATAAAGTAATAATCGCTTGTGAAGTCGCCAAATTCCCCGCACTTTGCAACACTAAAACCCGATCACCCTCCACACCAAATAAATGCAATTTACGAAACACGGCAATATGATCTACCCCTGCATTAGTGCGTGAATCACTAACAAAAACAATGCCTTCCTGCAAACGCATCGCTACACAATAAGTCATTATCAACCCTCCTTAACTAGCAAAAACATCTGTGATCGCAGCCGTTAGTTGCTGCAAATGTTGTTGCAAAGCAACAACAGGCATTTGCTCAGTCATTGCTTGACGAAGTTTTTGCATAGGCTCTATGACTTTATGCCAAATGGGTGCAGATAAATTTTGCAAATATCCCTCTAAATCAAGCAAAATTTGTTGAGCTTGTTGTTGATCTAAAGGCATACCTTGTTTGATAAAAGCTTGCCTTAAAAGATTATCCAAAGCCTCAATGCTTTGGCCTAAATTAATAAATAAGGCAATATCTGAGGATAAATCATCAATTAATTGTTGAATCTGTGCTAGCTCAGGATCTAAGGATTGATATTTAGCCAACAAAACAGGATAGTCTATTTTGCTGACAAAACTTGCTTGCCAAGTCAAATATAACTTATTAATCGCTAGCCAAAGTTGTGAGGGCAAACTACCACGAGTTGCTTGTGCATCAGCACGAATCGCTACTAAACAAGCGGTAATACTGCTCGCATTTTGACCATCGCTAAAAAAATCAGCAATAAAATGATCTTTAACTTCAGGATATTGCTGATAATAGTAAGCACCAGTTGCCGTTAAACTTAAAGGAATAATTAATTGCTCACGATTAGGTTGGGCAAAGGCTTTTAATAAAACAGACAACAGAGTACGTGAACGCTTAAGATAACGACCTAACCAATATAAATCTGCTGCTGTTGACAATAACAACATAATTTTTCCTTTCTAAAAAATAGGACTTACGCATTGCACTGCAATTAGCGCGTTTTGTGAACATAAAACCGTTGAAAACGGTTGAAATGGAACAAATAAGCGATAACCGCGTAAGTTCTAAAAAAGCTTACTCTGCTAACACCCATGTATCTTTTGTACCACCACCCTGTGAAGAATTAACCACCAATGACCCTGCTTTTAAGGCAACACGGGTTAAACCACCTGCCACTAAACGTACTTCTTTACCAGACAACACAAAAGGCCGTAAATCAATGTGTCGAGGGGCAATACCTGCTGCAACAAAGGTTGGGCATGTTGATAAAGCAAGGGTTGGTTGAGCAATATAGGCTTCGGGATGGGCAATTAATTTGGCACGAAAATCTTCAATTTCGGATTTAGTCGCAGTTGGGCCAATCAACATCCCGTAACCACCTGAGCCTTGAGCCTCTTTAACCACCAACTCTGGTAAATTCGCTAAAACATGACTTAGATGATCAGGTTTACGACATTGCCATGTCGGTACATTTTGCAAAATAGGTTCTTCGCTCAAATAAAAACGAATCATATCAGGCACATAGGGGTAAATAGACTTATCATCAGCAACACCTGTTCCTACAGCATTGGCTAAAATGATATTACCTGCTTTGTATGCAGACATTAAACCTGACACACCAAGCATGGAGCTAGGATTAAACACTTGTGGATCAATAAAGGCATCATCTAAGCGGCGATACAAAACATCAATTTTTTGTAAGCCCGTGATAGTTTTCATATAGACGACTTCGTCTTTGACGACTAAATCACTGCCACTTACTAAATTAACCCCCATAGAACGTGCTAAAAAAGCATGTTCAAAAAAGGCACTATTAAACCGACCAGGCGTTAAAACGGCAATGGTTGCTCCTTGAATTAGGCTAGCTTCATTGAGTGTTGTTTTTAAATAATCAGGATAATGACTAACAGGTAAAACTTTATGCTTTGCGACTAAATCTGGAAACAAACGCTCGGTCATTTTGCGATTTTCGAGCATATAGGAAACACCAGAAGGTGTACGTAAATTATCTTCTAATACATAATAAGTTCCATCGCTATGACGCACCAAATCAATACCAGCTATATGTGCATAAATATTATGTGGCAAGGTTAAACCTTGCATTAAAGCTTGATAATGTTCATTAGCTAATACTTGCTCAGCAGGAATAATGCCTGCTTTAATAATTTTTTGCTCGTGGTAAATATCATGCAAAAAAGCATTTAAGGCTTGAACACGTTGTTCACACCCCTTAGCCATCACCGCCCATTCTGAGGCTGGGATAATCCGTGGAATCATATCGAATGGGATTAAACGCTCAGTTCCTGCATTATCGCCATACACCGTAAAAGTAATACCTTCTTGTCGAAAACGGGTTTCAGCCTGTTGACGTTTGGACAACAAACTTTCTAAAGGCATTTCATCTAGCCAATTAGCAACATGTTGATAATGTGTTCTTGGTAAGCCTAGATGCACCATTTCATCGTAGTGACTAGGATTTGGAAAATATCCGTGTTTATTATCAATACCAATATTACGACAGGCCATATTATTTCTCCCCCGTTGGAGTGTGTGGTTCTTATATCCATAAAGCAAAATGCTTGCCAAGTTATATAAAGGTACAAAATCCTTATCAATTTAAGGATTTATAGACCTTAAATATGTAAGAACAATGACTAATATCGGGCAAAAAATAAGAAACCTAAAGATTTTGACAGAGAGACGTATAAATCAAATTTGATCTCTAATAATTCTTGGGCAAATATAAGGCACAAATGCACCATATTAAGGCAAGCGCACAAAAAACAGGCAATAAAAAAGGCTAGTCCTAAACTAGCCTTTTCTATTTAGAGTCTGTTGACTCATGCAGTTACTTATTCTGGCATTGTTAAAGCTTCAGCAGAGACAATCACACCATTATTATCTGCATAAATATATTCGCCATTTTCGATGATGACACCGCCAAACGACAAGCTTAAACCTACCTCTCCTACGCCTTTACGCACACTTTTTAAGGGCATCGCTGCTAAAGCTTGCACGCCTAAATCTAATTCGGCTAAAGCATCTACATCGCGCACACAACCATAAATAATCACACCTTCCCAACCAAATTTGACTGCACTTTCGCCAATCATGTCACCTAATAATGCGCAACGTAAGGAACCACCACCGTCAACGACCAAAACCTTACCGTTACCATCAGTGGCTAATAATTCTTTAACACGTGAATTATCTTCAAAACATTTGACAGTGACAACTTGGCCACCAAAAGATTTACGACCACCAAAATTTTTAAACATGGGGGTTAATACACGAACTAAAGGGTAAGCATCACATAAATCAGGAGTCACATACTGAGTCATATCAACCTCAAAAAATTAGAAGAAAGCTCCCTCTCCTTTGGGAGAGGGTCGGGGTGAGGGTTTAATGCACACCTTGAGCAATAACATCCATCAAATCGTCATAATAATAAAAAGCAGGATTTTCATCAGGTGCTGGCAATTGAGCAATATTAAACATAGCCTGAGCCACATCTTTACCATGAATAGGCTGCACTGCACGTAAACCACCACGTAAAAATGGGCTAACTAAGGGGAAAAAACGTGCCGCAAGATTTTCACCCAAACGATTTTCTTCACGATCACCCAATAATAACGAAGGACGAATAATACTAAAACGTGGAAACTCTAAAGCGGTAATATCTTTTTCTAAAAGTCCTTTAACACGACTATAAAATACTAAAGATTTGGGAAATGCCCCTAATGCTGAAATTAACAAAAAATGCTGGCAGCCATTTTGTTTAAGCACATAGGCAAATTCAAAACTATAGGTGTAATCTACTTTGTGAAAAGCGGTTTTTGTGCCTGCCTGTTTGATTGTCGTCCCCAAACAACAAAAAGCTTCATCGGCTTTTACATCTTTTAGGGCGCTGGTTAATTTATCAAAATCAATCACTAAATTTTTTAGTTTTTCATGAGCAGCGATGGGTTTACGGGTTACTGCAATCACCTGTTTATATACAGATGATGCTAATAAATGGGCTAACACCTGCTTGCCTACCATGCCTGTCGCACCAATAATAATTGCGGTTTTTCCGCTCATAATCTCGCTCCAGTCCAATCACAACACATTCGCTCGTCGAACGACGCAAACAGCACTCTAGTTTATTGCATTTTGCCCATTATGCCTATTCATCAACATTTAGCAATCATTTCCTCGAGCTTTCACTCTAGCCAAGCAAGCATTTGCTCGGTATTATTCGCATAAATTTAAAAACATAATGAGGAAGACCACCATGAGCTATACAGGTATGAATTTTTGTTTGGGTGAAACCATGCAGCAATTACGCGATACGGTTTATAAATTTGCCCAAGAAGAAATTGCACCTCGTGCCGCTGACATTGATAAAAGCAATGAGTTCCCATTGGATTTATGGCGTAAATTTGGCGATTTAGGCTTATTAGGCATGACCGTCAGTGAAGAATACGGTGGTGTTGATATGGGCTATTTGGCACATGTGCTTGCCATTGAAGAAATTTCTCGTGCTTCTGCATCAGTTGGCTTGTCTTATGGTGCGCATTCTAATTTATGTGTGAATCAAATTTATCGTAATGGTAATGCTGAACAACGTGCTAAATATTTGCCTAAATTAATCAGTGGTGAACATATTGGTGCATTGGCGATGAGTGAAACCACCGCTGGTTCTGATGTGGTGAGCATGAAGCTTCGCGCCGATAAAGTTGAAGGCGGCTATTTATTAAATGGCCACAAAATGTGGATTACTAATGGCCCTGATGCCCATACTTATGTGATTTATGCCAAAACCGATTTAAGCTGCCAAGCCTCAAAAGGCATGACCGCGTTTATTGTGGAACGTGATTGGCAAGGTTTTAGCCGCTCACCTAAACTCGATAAATTAGGTATGCGCGGATCTAACACCTGTGAGTTGGTTTTTAACGACTGTTTTGTGCCAGAAGAAAATGTTTTAGGCCATGTGGGTGGTGGTGCCAAAGTATTAATGAGTGGCTTAGATTATGAGCGCATCGTTTTAGCGGCTGGCCCTGTGGGTGTAATGCAAGCTTGTATGGACATTGTTATTCCTTATATGCACGAACGCAAACAGTTTGGTCAAGCGATTGGTGAATTTCAATTAATTCAAGGAAAAATTGCCGATATGTACACCAAACTCAATGCTTCGCGTGCTTATTTATATGCTGTTGCGCAAGCCTGTGATCGTGGTGAAGCTGCCCGCAAAGATGCTGCTGCAACCATTTTATATTGTGCTGAAAATGCAACCCAATGTGCTTTGGATGCAATCCAAATTTTAGGTGGCAATGGTTATATCAATGACTATGCAACAGGTCGTTTGTTGCGTGATGCCAAATTATATGAGATTGGTGCAGGTACTTCCGAAATTCGCCGTATGTTAATTGGCCGTGAATTGTTTAACGAAACGAGATAATAAAATGCCTATTTTACATAGCCAAATTAATCCGCATAGTCCGAGCTTTTTAGAAAATGCTCAAGCTTTACGCGAACAAGTCTCTGAACTAAAAAAAGTTTTACAAGATGTGGCCAAAGGTGGTGGTGAAGCCGCCGTGGCTCGTCATAAAGCCCGTGGCAAACTCACTGCTCGCGAACGTATTAATGCCATTTTAGATGTTGGCTCACCTTTTCTAGAATTAGCCCCTCTCGCCGCTTACCAAGTTTATGGTAAAGAAGATGTGCCAGCCGCTGGTATTGTTGCTGGCATTGGCCGCGTGGGTGGCATTGAGTGCGTGATTGCCGCTAATGATGCCACGGTTAAAGGTGGCTCTTATTATCCTTTAACCGTAAAAAAACACCTACGCGCCCAAACGATTGCCCAAGACAATCACCTACCCTGTATTTATATGGTTGACTCTGGTGGCGCAAACTTGCCCCGTCAAGATGAAGTCTTTCCTGATGAACGTCACTTTGGCCGTATTTTCTTTAATCAAGCTAATATGTCGGCAATGAATATTCCTCAAATTGCGGTGGTGATGGGTTCTTGTACCGCAGGCGGTGCTTATGTGCCATCAATGGCCGATGAAGCCATTATTGTTAAAGAACAAGGCACAATCTTTTTGGCAGGCCCGCCCTTAGTCAAAGCGGCAACAGGCGAAATCGTCAGTGCTGAAGATTTAGGTGGTGCTGATTTACATTGCCGTACCTCTGGTGTCACCGACCAATTAGCGGATAATGATGAACATGCGATTGCCTTGGC
Organism: uncultured Agitococcus sp.; assembly: GCF_937920075.1. Taxonomy (GTDB): domain Bacteria; phylum Pseudomonadota; class Gammaproteobacteria; order Pseudomonadales; family Moraxellaceae; genus Agitococcus. The sequence goes on along the minus strand of NZ_CALETI010000440.1, from coordinate 984 downwards.
GCGTGCTGCCGTTTCTCGGTTAAATCGTCCAAAAAATATTGATTTAGCCATTCGTCCACCTAAGCCGCCACGTTATTCTGCCGAAGAAATTTATGGCATTATTCCTAAAGACCCACGTCAACCTTTTGATGTTCGTGAAATTATTGCCCGTTTAGTTGATGACTCTGAGTTTGATGAATTTAAACCTTTGTATGGTTCTACCCTCGTTTGTGGTTTTGCTCATTGGTGGGGTTATCCTGTGGGTATTGTTGCCAATAACGGTATTTTGTTTAGTGAGTCGGCACAAAAAGGCGCGCATTTTATTGAGCTTTGTAGCCAACGTGGTATTCCCCTGATTTTCTTACAAAACATTACTGGCTTTATGGTTGGTAAAAAGTATGAAGAAGGTGGCATTGCTAAACATGGCGCAAAAATGGTCACTGCGGTGGCTTGTGCCAAAGTGCCTAAGTTTACCGTGTTAATTGGTGGCTCTTATGGTGCAGGTAACTACGGGATGTGTGGTCGTGCTTATAGCCCACGCTTTTTGTTTAGTTGGCCAAATTCTCGCATTGCGGTGATGGGTGGTGAACAAGCAGCCAGCGTACTCACCGAAATTCAAAAAGGTGCAAACGCTAAACGTGGTGTACATTGGACAGCCGAAGAAGAAGCCGCCTTTAAACAACCTTATTTAGAAAAATATCAACGTGAATCTCATCCATTTTATGCCAGTGCTCGTTTGTGGGACGATGGTGTGATTGACCCCACGCAAACTCGTGATGTCTTAGGCCTATGTATTTCAGCAAGCTTAAATGCGCCCAGCCAAGAGACAAAATTTGGCGTGTTTAGGATGTAATTAGTAGCCTGTGTGAAGTGCAACGTAACACAGGATTTATGGTGTTTATCACGGTTTTTTCCTGTATTTCGCTACGCTGCATACAGGCTACACATATAAAAAAGGCTTGGATAACCAAGCCTTTAATGGCCAATTATTAATGACGGAAGTGG
>NZ_CALETI010000439.1 GCF_937920075.1 uncultured Agitococcus sp. | reverse complement strand
CAATGTGATTTTCACTGGCTGTAGGTGCGACAGGCAACGGATTGCTAGAGCTAACCTCTGTGCCGCCAACAGATATGCCTGTTCCGCCTTCACTCGCTTTAAAGCTATTAGTTACCACATCATAATACTGATTAGGAATAATCTGACCATTCCCATCTACCAATAATCTTGCTGTTTGCGCTGTCATATATACCTCTCTTGGTTGCTTGAATTTAACAAGCTAGTTAGTTGAATTGTAACATCAATCACATTTCAGGACGTTCGTTTTTCATCCAGTCCATACCTTTAGGTATGCTTTCACGCGCATCAAAGGTTTGGTCTTTCTTGTTGGCGTTTTTGGATAATGTGTTTAGGTTAATAAACACGGGATATTTTGGCCTAGAAGTATTCCACTCTTGCACCTTCTTCATTAAGTTTTGTACTTCGGCTTGGTCATTATCCATCATGGCCGCTATTATCTTCTGCTTAAAGTTAGTGGTCATATATGCCTGTATAGACTTATCCTTCCACTCTAAAGACTTGGTGCGCGATAAATCTGCCATGCGCTTAGGTGTCGCGTCAATTGCTTTAACCAGCCCCTCATCCCATGTTGTGTCAAACAGCTTATTGCCTTTGCTGTCTGTGACTTCATCAGTTGCCGCCATTTTACCACCAGTAATTAAACTTGTTACCGAGCGAGGTAAAAGCGTTAATGCGGCCATTCCCACATTACCACGCGCAATAAACTGGCTTGCATCGTAACCCTTCTCAATCAATCCACCTGTTGCCCCTGCAATACTTGCAAACTCGTTTATTCGGCCTTGTGCGCTAAGTGTTGGGTTTAGTGCATTGCTTAGTGGTAATAAATCACCCATGCTTGTACGGGATTGAGTATCAACACCAAGTACGCTAAATACATAGTGATTTAACACGCCATTAAAGATAGGGTCGGCCAAGTCTTTGCCAAGCACTAAACGCGCTTCACGTTCAATGTTGACAGGATTGCCCAAAAATGCTGCCGTTGTCTCTGATACGTCTAAGAAGTCTTTCATAAATGGCAAGCCCAAGACACCCGATAACGAGGCCAACATTGCCAACATTAAGAACACCGCTTTTTTGCCTTCATCACCTGATTCGGCTTTCTTGCGCCACATTCTCACCATTTGCTCAACGTAGTTAATGCCATACTGCTTAAAGGTCATCAAGGGCGCACCCACCGAGGTATTCGCCCAATTGCTGCGGTTAGCCTTGTTGTACACGCCTTGTGTTTGTGAAATAGAGTCCACGGCAAAATCATACGCTGTTGCAAAACCGTGTTTCTTTAACCATGCCGCGCCTTTTTTGTTGGCAACATCAATCGAGGCTATAAATACGGCTTTACGGTTAAAGGATTCTGTTACTTGAGCAATTGAACCCATTAAGTGTGATGCAACCGAAGTCCAACTATTGCTTAATCCTGTTTTGCCACGCTCAACACCGCTCAACATAAACACGTTTTGAGGGTCAACATGGCCTTCACGGACGGCACGATTGTATTCAGCTTCATAGCCTTTAGGTGCATGGCCATTTTTCATAGCTGCACCTGCAATGCCCGAACCTTTGATAATGGCATCAAACGCATCTTTAATCGGTACATATTGCGATAGGTGCGGTAAGGTCTGTAAGTAGGGCTGTGTCATGTTTAGCAAGCCAAAGAATATCGAGCCGCCTAAGTTCCACAAGAATAAAATGTTGCGTAATTGGGCAAAGTTTTCTTTAGGATTAAAGACGTTCTCTTTCATAACAATAGCTTGGTCTTTTACCGACTTACCGCTTGTAATATCTTGAATGGATTTTTCAATCTGTGCCGCATAGATGTTTTTGGCTGACATACGCGCATTGCTCATTACAAACGAAGCAACTACACGCTGTATATCATCACTAAACCCTGCTGTACCTTTACGCTTAATCATGCGAGTCATGGCACTACGCGCAGGTATCGCTAGTTTTAGATAGTGCTGATACGCTGCATCTTTGTCCATGCCTGTTTCTCTAGCAAATAATGCCATAGTCTCAGGTGTCATGCCTGCAAACTGCTTAAACTCCTCCTTGCTAATCATATCGGTTTCTAGTTTTACCGTTTTGCCGTAACGCGCAACAATGGCATTGGCTGCTCTTGCTTGTTCTGCTTTGGTCTCAAACATAAAGAATGATTGAACCTTGTCATCTTGGCCACGAACAGTAAGCGTATATTCGCCAAAACGCATTAACGGGGCATAACCCTGTTCAAGTAGCGTATCAAGGCGTTTTTCAACATCATTAAGCGATTTTAAGGCTTCTTTTGTGGTGTCAATTTGTGCTTTTAGTGCCAATGCTTTTTTAAGCTCTATCTTTTGCTCTTTAGTTAGCCCTTCTTTTTCGCCAGTCTTAAAGGCTTTTTTAACCATCTTGTCACTGTCAAGAATGGCCTCAAGCTCATTGTTTAGTCCACCAATGCGAGACTCCACCAAGTCACGAACAGATTGTGCAAACTGTTCAACAGGTAGATTTTTATCCATCAAGGATTCAACCGTGTGCCAGTTGATAGCTTCTGCTGCCAAAAGTTTACGCACCATTTCCGACTTGGCGGTATTCTTTAAGCTAACCTCGATGGCATCACGCGCTTCTTTGTATATTTTGCGTTGGTCACGAGACAATGCCTTGAGAATGTCCTCCTCGCTTCTCAATTCATTATTAAGCGTTTCATCAAAAATCACTTCGGCTACTGCGGCTCTGTCTGTTTTTTGTTTGATGTAGGTTGCTGGCCATGCCTTTTTAAATTCTTTCTTTAAGTCGCTCCATGTTTCTAATTGACCTAACAAATTAGGTGCTGCTTGCAATGCGGCATAAGCATCAACCGAGACGTGTTGTAAGTAGCGTTGTGCCATGTCATAGACTTTTTTGAAGTCAGGTAACTGCAAGGCGGTATTTTGTTGGGTGCTAATGGTACGGTGATAAAGGCTTAACTCTGTTTTAGAAACAATGTTGGCTACATCACCGCTAGGCAATCTACGCCCTGCTAAAAAGTGGTCTATTTTGCCCGATATAGGCTTGGGCAGGCTGTTTTTAGCATCGTTGGCTGCGGATTTAATGCCTTCGGTAATAGGGTTTTTAGACTGTCTACTGTATTTTTCATTGCTTGTTTTGGTCTTGTTTGCGCCATCATGATTAAACTTCCCAATATAGCTAAACAATTTAAGCATCTTCATGTTGTAGACGTGGTCTATATCAATCCCTTTGCCACCTTCTTTTAACTGGCTGCCACTAAGCACCATTCGCAACCCTTTTAAGATTGCCGCGTCATTTTGAAGGCCAAGCGCATTTTTTAACGTCTGAATAAGCCCGTTAATCCAGCTTCTCGCATTTTCAATCCAAGTATCTTGTCTTTTTGAACGGTTGTTCATTAAGCGTGAGGCATTTTCAGCCCAATACTCTGATGGATTAAATAAATGGTATGTATTAGAAGGGATGACTCCATCCATTGAGTTAATCGCTTTTTCGATTGCCGACATATCGCCCATAACAATGGAATGAATAATTGCGTGAAGCATGGTTTTTCTATTTGAGCCATTTTCAGCACTTTTAAATGCGCGAATTAGGTCATTTTGCCATGCCTTAATAATGCTAGATTTAATGTTTTCAGGTAAAAACTCCTCGGCATGATGAAGGACTTCATGAGCTATCGTGAGTTGACTGCCGTTAGTACGTCTGCTAATCCTGATAACCTTATCAACAACATTATAAACGCCACCTACGGCATTACCGCTTAATGTCTCGGCATCATTCTGAAAAGAGAATGACTTTAAACTATCAAAAAGGGCAGGGTTCTTTTCAGCAAAATACAATGCAAGGTCGCCATGTTCTTTGGTTATATGGCCACTATCAACTTCTGAACGAATCAGCGATTTAATGTTATCAACACCTGTTGCTGTTTTGGTTGTTGCAATGTTTTCCTGTTTTAAGTCGGCGTTGCGTTGTGCCCATACCTTATCTAATAATGGGATTAACTCATCAAATGTAGTCGCACTATTAAGAAGGTTAATCTGCTCTGTTGTTAGCCATGCTTTTTCAGCAATAGCTTTAGCAATGAAGTTATCTAAAGTAGCACTACGCGGCTTTTGCTCTGTGCGGCTAAAGCGAATATCGGGATTCGTTGGGTTAAATTCGCCTGTGTTGTCGGTGGCGGATTTGATTTGGGTTGGGTTGAATGAGGTATAAATTCGCCCAAAATCCCAGTGACTCACGAATGCGCCATCATGCCCATTTCTCTCTAGCACAGGTGTTAAATTGATCGGCATATCGTCTGATTCTGACAAATAGGCTTTCTTTACCTCGCTTACGAAGCTGCTAGTATCCTCACCTTTAACAACAAATGGGCTTTTGACATTCAAGAAAACAGAAAAAACTGAGCGACCAAAAGATTTTGCGCTTGGTTTGTCATCGGTAAAATAAAACCCCTTACTAAGCCATCCGTTTTGCTGTTTGCTAGGATCAAAGGCTGTAAACCTTCCTTTTGTCCCATGATAAACCACCAAAGGCTCGCCATTTTCATCAACAACTTTTGACGCATTGGCAGGGTCATTTTCCCAATCACCAAACCATGCCTTAAAATTATCAGTACGCACTTGCGCCCATTGCATCTCATTAAGTTTAGTAGGCTCGCCATTGGGTGCTTTCATCCATTGGTCTGTGCCTTCGTACTTCTTGCGTACCGCATTGATTTGGGATTGTGGCGTGTTTAATTGGCTAAATTGCGATACTTTAGCTTTGGTATTGTTGCTTGGCTTAGTCCCATTTCCCATTTCACGAATCATGCGCTCGGCCATGAGTTGAATATCACGCGCATCAAGCGTTTCAGACACACGTTTGCTTATGCCTTCGTTGATAGGGTTTTTGGCTTTGCGGCTAAAGCGAATATCGGGATTCGTTGGGTTAAACTCGCCATTGTTTCCTATGGCGGATTTTATTTGGGTGGGATTGAAGGCGATAATTTCAGAGCCAGCAAATACTCCATCAAACCCCGCATTCTTAACTATATCGGTAAACCATTGTCCATTATTTCCCCTGTCTGTAATATCAAGAATATCCAATTTTTTGCTATATCCATATATTTTTTTATCTTCGGGGATATTTCCAATGTTTTCAGTAATAAACTGTTTCCCATAAAAACCAATAGATTCATTTATATTTTCAAATAAATCACCAACCTCATCTAAATCTATTGCCCCTTGATAAACTCCGCCAAGTTTTTCAAATTCAGACCAAACATTATCGAATGTGTAACCGTCAGCATATAACCCAGCTAAAATACCAGCATTAGCATCTTTTTTAGATATTTCCAATGCAATCCATTTTTTATCAACAGTCTTAAACTCTTTTTTATAGCCAAACTTCTCAGCAAGTGGTTCTAAAAAAGAGTTGCTATTTTTAATTGGATTTTTAATGCTTAAAAATACTGGCAATACACTATTCCCGTATGTTTCAGCCTCTAAACTCTCAACACTAAAATATATGCCAGCTCCATAATGGCCGTCATTATTTGTATTTTTAGAGAGCTTATTAAGATTAAACACATCAAAATCAGATTTTGTCCCGTGATAAACCACCATCGGTTCGCCATTGCTATCAACAACCTGACTAGCATTTTTTGCGTCACCCTCCCAATCACCAAACCATGCCTTAAAATTATCAGTCCGTACTTGCGCCCATTGA
>NZ_CALETI010000438.1 GCF_937920075.1 uncultured Agitococcus sp. | reverse complement strand
CTTGGAATTAAACGATGGCCTTGCCAAATTCAGCTTCACCAATCAGGAAGCTACTTTGTTGTTGTGGTACTAGCCAATAAGGTGTTGCCTCGCTTGAGGAGGCACAATTTGGATAATCAGGATTAACTGATGCTCCTGCGATAGTTTTTTCCATGACCATTGAAATATATTGGTCATTACTGCCTTCTAGGGTATTACCATTTAAAATCACCTCTGCACCTGTCGCTTGGGCGTAACGGCGAACAGCATTAATTGTTGAGTTAATAGGGTGATAAGCATCCGCACCTACGCCATTTTCTGAAGTCACCCGAATACCATCTTTAACACGCGCCACTAAAGAATGATTGCCTTCGGTGTGTCCCAAGGTATGTACTAAGGCCACGCCACGACCGAGTTGAATACTGCCTGTAAATTGAATAATTCGACTTGTATTCACACCATCAATGCCATGAGGGCAATACCAATCCGCTTGGCAAGGAATCAATGCGCTGGTTGATGCCCATTCTTGCTCATGCACCAATAATTTAGCATTGGGAAAATAGCCTTTGTTTGCGCCTGTTCCTAGCCATTTGCGCAAGTCTTGGGTATGTAAGTGGTCATAACTAATATAGTCCACTTGTTCTGGACGAATACCTGTGCTGGCCAAGGCACTTTCTACGGAGTGATAGGTTGGTGCCATAAAATCTTGAGCTGATTTAGGCAAATGTAATTTTTCAACCAAACGTTTAAAAAATGGGGTTTCGCGATTGCCATCAATATCAGACGGGGAAAACAATAGAGTTTTAACTTCACCTGCAAAGTCGCGATACTGAATAACAAACAAGCGATTTAAAATGTGAATAAATGGAAAGCGATACGCACTTTGCGCATAGACTCCACTATAGCCATACCATGTGGGATAGGGCACACGAATCAAATTAATACTTTTATAAAATAAGACTTTGGGTTCATCCATAAAACGCTCATGAAAGGCTAAAGCGGCTTTACGAGTGGCTTCTAAGCGTTCGCGGGGTAAAGGTGATTGGCGTGTGTTGTCAAAATCGGTGATGCGTTGCATGGAGGCAGGAATTTGTAGGCTCATAATTGTATCCTTGAAAAGCTCCCTATCATTCAAAGGAGAGAGCTAGGGTTAGTGCGTTAAGTTATCTAGTTGGCTGAGCGTCGTCGAAGCCTATTTTTGACGGTTAATAAATTGATTAATGCCACGGCTTAACCAATCAGGCGCAGCACCTGACACGGCATAAAATAAGCGAGTAGGTAAGCCAACCGTCCAATGGACTTTGGCGATTTTGCCTTGATAATCCGCAGCCTGATAAATAGTTTGGGCAACATCTTCGGCAGTTAAGTGCACGCCCATATTTTTAATACTGTCAGCATCCATGTTATTAACCATGTTGGTTTGTACAAATAACGGCAAAACATCCATTACACGAATATTATAAGCCGACCACTCCAAATCTAAGGCTTCGGTTAAACCACGCACCGCAAATTTAGTCGCTGAATAAACAGCTAAAGATGGTTGGCCATACAAGGCAGATGCTGAACATAAATTGATGACACGGCTTTTGGCTGTTTGTTGTAGATAAGGAAAAGCTAAATAGCAGCCGTTGAGTACCCCTTTAATATTAACGTCTAATAAACGATGTTGTTGTTGTAGGGGAATATGTTCAAATGCTCCAGAGGCTAAAATCCCAGCATTATTTAACAAAACATCCAATCGGCCTGTTCTGCTAAAAAATTGATGCAAGGCTTGTTGCCATTGTTGCTCATCAGCGACATTAAGCACACCTGTCATTGACACCTGTGTACCCAATTCTTGTTGTAATTTGGCCAAACCGACTTGGTCAATATCAAATAAGCCAACAAACCAACCATGTTTGGCAAATAAACGTGCGGTTGCCGCACCAATGCCAGCGGCCGCACCGGTAATAAAAATAGCTTTAGCTGTCATATAATGCCCTCACACAGTCGTGTTTAAATTTGAGTAGTATTCCCTCCCTTGACAAGGGGAGGGTTAGGGTGGGGTTTTTAAATAAGATGTGCTATTTTAGGAAAGAAGTCTTTCCTAATTCAAGGGGCAATATGCAAAATTCCGACGAAATGCGTACTTTAGTACCAAAAAAAACGCCTAAACGTGGTTATGGTGGGCGTAGTGCTGAGCAATTGGCTCAAGAGCGCTATGAGCGATTAATGGCAAGTGCTTTGGAATTGTTTGGTACAGTGGGATATTTGCCAACAACGGTCGAAAAATTATGTGCTCATGCCAAAGTCACACCACGTCATTTTTATGAGCATTTTAAAGATCGTGAGGCGATTTTAATTGCCGTGTTTAATGACATTTTGCAACAAAGCAAACATGCTGTATTGAGTCAAATGTTGAATGGTGAATTATCTTTAGAACAACGTTTTGAGGCAGGTGTTAATGCCTTTTTAAGTGCACATTTAGAAGATCTGCGTCGGGTAAAAATTACCACACAAGAAATTTTAGGGGTGAGCCAACGTGTTGAAGCAGCCAGAAATGCAGCTATTACAGAATTTGCGCTATTAATTGAAAGCTATTTGGGTCTGTGGGTTGCCGCAGGCAAGTTGCCAGCTCGTAATTACAAAGTGTTGGCTTTTGGCTTAGTGGGAGCGATGCACGAATTACAAATTGCATGGTTAAACAAACAAGTACCTCAAGAAAAAGCTGTGTTGGTAGAGGAAATGGCTTTTTTAATGAGTTGTTTGGTGAAAGGTGTACGTTAAAGTTGGACTAGGAACGAGCCTAGTCCAAATAAAATTTATAACAAACAGGGTTTGCCTTCTTCTAAGCGGCGGACGACGTCAGCCAAACGATCGGCTTCACACACAAATTGTTGGCGTAACTCTTGGGTACGATTAATCAACCCTTCAGTGGTGGTAATGGGCATTAAAACCTTACGCAAACAAGATTCAATTTCTTGTTCAATACTGCATCCATGTTGTTGAGCTGCTTCCTGCAAACGACTTAATAAATCTTCGGGGAGATTAGCTAAAGTTAAAGCAGCAGACATGTGTGACTCTCAAGTAAATTAGTACGAAAGTACTGTTTTGATTTGATAGGAACGATAAGACCTTTGCGATTTTCGCTAGATGAGCAAGGTCTGTCAAACCATATTGTCAGACAATTTTTATCAATCATCATAAAAGCTAAGCAATTGGCAAAATATCTTTAAAATGCTCGAGCATAGGGAATTGTGATTGCCGATGTTGCACGGTTTGGCTATCAGGATGCTTAATTGACAAAATATGTTTAATGCCAAAATTTGCCGCTGTTTTTAACACCGATTCGCTGTCATCAATAAATAAACTACGTTGTGGGTCAAAGTGGGCGTAGTGTTGTAAATCATGCCAAAACTGTAAATATTCTTTAGGTTTACCAAACTGGTGTGAGCTAATAATATGGTCAAAATAATGACTAATTAAGGTTTTATTGAGTTTGAGTGCTAAGGCTTGCGGATGAGCATTGGTCACTAACCAAACTTGTTTATCACTGGCAGCTAAAGCTTGTAAAAAGTCTAGAGCTTCGGTGCGTAGGGCAATTCGTTCTTGGATATCATGCTTTAGAACAACAATATCTAAGCCTAAATCTTTAGACCAATAATCTAAGCAATACCAATTTAAGGAGCCTTGTTGTGCAGCAAAACGGGGGTACAATACGGCCTTACTTTCTTCTAATGAAAGTCCGTGTTTTTGGCTGTACTGTTCAGGAACGTGAATTTGCCAAAAATAATTATCAAAATGTAAGTCTAATAACGTACCATCCATATCCAACAGTACGGTATCAATAGCAGACCAATTTATCATGTTAAATCTTCACTCATTATTAAACGCAGTTGCCCAAATTAGCCAACAAGCAGGGCAGGCAATTATGACGATTTATGCCCAACCTGAGCAATGGCAACTCCAACATAAAGAAGATAAATCACCGTTAACGGCTGCCGATTTAGCCTCACATCACTTAATTGTTGAAAAGTTACAAGCTTTAACGCCTGATATTCCTGTGTTGTCAGAAGAATCAGACGATGATTATGACCGTCAGCAATGGTCACGTTTGTGGTTGGTTGATCCTTTGGATGGCACTAAAGAATTTGTGGCACGTACCAACGACTTTACGGTCAATATTGCCTTAGTGGTTGATCATCAAGCGGTATTAGGGATATTACATGCGCCTTATTATGGCTTAACTTATATGGCGGCGAAAGGCTGTGGCGCATGGCTGATTGATCAGCATGGTCAAAAACAGCGTTTAACAACTGCCAAACAACTCACTCCGCCTCGTTTATTAGTCAGTCGTTTTCATGCTAATGGCAAAAAGAATCAAGCCTTATTGCAACACACCCAGCAACGTTTTGGTGATTATCAAGTGTTAGAGGTGGGTAGTGCCTTAAAAATGTGTCGAATTGCTGAGGGCTTAGCCGATTTTTATCCGCGTTTTGGCACAACCATGGAGTGGGATACTGCGGCAGGACAAATTATTTTAGAAGAGGCGGGTGGTGCCTTGGTAGATCGTCAAGGCCGACCATTTTTATATAACAAACGTGACAGTTTGGCCAATAAAGATTTTATTGTTGTTGGTGATAAAGCTTATGTCGATGATTGGTTGGCCTGTATGCAGGTTGAGAGCGCACGCTAAACCTGTAAGTATGTTATGATGATTAGCTAAGTTTTTTGAGAATAGACATGAAAATTATTGCCCGTAATTTGCCACGTGCGTTGACCGAAGCACAACTTAAAGCCTTATTTGATGAGTTTGGTTTGGTAGAATCTTGTAATTTGGTTTTAGATAAAGCCACTGGCAAATCTAAAGGCTTTGGTTTTGTTGAGATGCCAAAACACATAGAAGCAAAATTAGCAATTAAGCGTTTGAATGCAAAAAAGATTTTGGATAGTGTGATTCGGGTTAAAGAAGCCGAAGAGGGTGCAGCAAAATGATGAATGCTAATGATGTGTTGCGTAGCTTACGTTATACCCTTGATATTAATGAAACGGCTGTGGTGGGTTTATTGTCATTAACAGGCTTTCAGGCAAGCACTGAGCAAGTCTCTGCTTGGTTGGCGAAAGAAGATGAGGCAAATTATCAACCTTGTCCAGAATTGGCGTTAGCGCACTTTTTAGATGGCTTAATTATTGATTGTCGTGGTTTACCTGAAGGCAAAGACTATCAAGCACCTAATCCCAACATAGCATTAAGCAATAATATGGTCTTAAAAAAGTTACGTATTGCTTTTGAGTTACAAGAAGACGAAATGCTCGATACCTTAGATGCCGCAGGTTTGCGTGTCTCTAAACAAGAGTTAAGTGCTTTGTTTAGAAAAGAAGGCCATCATAATTATCGTGAGTGTGGCGATCAGTTTTTAAGAAACTTTTTGAAGGGATTGAATGTAAGGTTTAGAAAGTAGTTGTGTCAAAAGCAGATGGGGAAAAATCTTTCCCCAGATGGCTAATCCTGTCTAAACCAACCTGCAATACTAAATCTTGAGCGACTTGCTGCTAAAACCTCATGTGGCATATCAGCACTCATAAATAACACTAAACTGCCACCTGTTGGCGTTTGTTCAAGCAATAATTCGTGGTTTGGGTTATAAAGTTTTAGCTGTCCTCCCGCCTCAGTTGGCCAGTCATCATTCAAATAACATACCGTTGTCATCACCCGCGCATTATTATCCCGATGTCGATCAACATGACGTTGATAAACGCTGCCAGCCTGATAATGGGCATAATGTGCCTCATAAGAGCGTAAACCCAAATAAAAATCGGCATTTAATTGTTGCCGAAGCTGTTCCATCAGTGCCAGATACTGTCCACCTATAGTAAAATGATCTTCCAACCAACAAATGCTATCGCCGCGAATATGAGCTTGACGAGTTTGTCCAACGCCTCGACCAACACTCGCTTCATGAAATAAACCTTGCGCTTGCAACTGTAACAATTCGGCTAATAAAGCCTCACGCATTGTTGACGTTAAGAATTGTGGAATCACGGCATAATGATCAGTCGCTAAAGCGTCGAATGCCTGATTAAGATTGAATACTGATTTATTAAATTGTTGATTTTGAGAACTTTGCATGAATTACCGACACCATTACCACGCAGGAAATTTCGCCGATGTGATGAAACACATCTTAGAAATTGGATTATTACAAGCCTTGCATAAGAAGGACAATGCTTTTTGTTATATTGATACCCATGCTGGACGCGGTTGGTACGATTTAGCGGCTGCTCCAGCCCAAAAAACAGGCGAATACTTAGAAGGTATTCGTAAAATTGATACCCGCCAAGCTAAACCTAATCAATGGGTCGAAACCTATTTAGAAAATTTAGAAACCTTAAGAACGCATTTTGGTAGCAAGGCTTATTATGGTGGTTCACCGTGGTTTGCCATCCAAAATATTCGGGAACAAGATCGCATGGTGTTAATGGAATGGCATCCTGTTGACGTTGAAAAGTTAAAAGATAATTTTTACCGTCATCCACAAGTTGCTGTCCATCATCGTGATGCGTATGAAGGTTTAAATGCGCTCATTCCACCCAAAGAAAAGCGTGGTTTGGTGTTAATTGATCCACCTTATGAAGAAGAGCGCCATGATTACCCACAAGTGGTTGAGTTGTTAGCGAAAGCTTATGACAAATGGCCAACAGGTATGTATGCCATTTGGTATCCCATTAAAGATCGTGCGTCGATTGAGCGTTTTGAGCGTCGTTTAGTTAAAACGGGTATTCGCAAACAATTAGTTTGTGAGCTGTGTGTCATGCCTGATGATAATAATTTGGGCTTGAATGGTTGTGGTTTATTAATCGTTAATCCGCCATATTTATTTGCCGAAGAAGCAGACAAAGTATTGCAATGGTTATTGCCACAATTAAGTCAAAATAAGTTAGCCAAAGCAAGTGTTCGTTGGTTGGTGGGTGAGTAATAGGCGTAAAAAAGGGCGCATCGCGCCCTTTTTTATCAAACTCGCCGTAAAACCTCGTGCCTTTAGGCCGAGGATATAAGGCGGTGACACGACAGCTTATCAACCCCTTGCGATTTGGCACAAATCAGCAAGGTTGATAAGTTGGAAAGTGTCACTTACAGAATAAGGTCTTGAAAAAGTATTTGTTTTAACGATAAATTACTCTTAAAATCAAGCGATGAAAACCCTTAAATTACGCATAAAAGACAGACATTGCAAGGTGCTAGACCAACTCGCATCAGAAGTCAACTTTGTCTGGAATTACGTCAATGACTTGTGTTTTAAACATCTTCAAAGAACAGGCAACTTCTTTTCAGCCTTTGATATTGCCAAATATACCGCAGGCGCAAGCAAAGCAGGCTTAAATCTCCATAGCCAAACGATTCAAGCCATTACCGAAGAATTGGTATTAAGACGCAAACAATTCAAAAAAGCCAAATTAAGATGGCGCGTATCTAATCCTAAATCAGCCAAAAAATCACTCGGCTGGATACCTTTCAAAAAAACAGCCATCAAATATCAAAACGGACAAGTTAAATACGGCAATCACTGGTTTAGTTTGTGGGATAGCTATGGGCTATCGAAATATAATGTCAAAACAGGGGCATTTGTCCAAGACAGCCGCAACCGTTGGTATGTGTGCTTGGTCGTTGATAATGCGAAAAGGATTGAATCAACAGGCACAGAATCCGTAGGCATAGACTTAGGCTTAAAAGACTTTGCCACCTTGTCGAATGGTGAAAAGATAGAAGCCCAACGCACCTACCGAAAATACGAAGAAAAACTCGGCATTGCTCAACGCGCAAGAAACAAAAAGCGTGTTAAAGCAATTCATGCCAAGATTAAAAACATTAGGAATAATCACTTACATCAAGAAAGCACAAAATTAGTTAAACATTATGCTGCCATCTTCGTAGGCAGTGTAAGTGCGAAAGGCTTAGCAAAAACCAAACTGGCAAAATCGGTGTTGGATGCAGGCTGGACGCTGTTTAGAACCTTACTCAAGTACAAAAGCGAGAACGCAGGGGTATGGTTTGAAGAAGTGAATGAACAATATACCACCCAAACTTGCTCGTGCTGTGGCTCACGCGACAGTAGTCCGAAAGGTAGAGCAGGACTTGGAATAAGAGAATGGACTTGTGTGCAGTGCGGTACACTGCATGACCGCGACATCAACGCCGCCAAGAACATTCTCGCGCTCGGACATGAGCGTCTTGTAGAAGGAATCCTCGCCCTTTGAGGGCGGGGAGGATGTCAATATTCACAATAAGCTTTTATTTCGCGTTTGGTTTCATCAGTACGTTTGGTAACTTCTTCACTACTTAGTTTTCTTACATCACCATTTGCTTCTTTAACAGAAGCGTTACCCGTTTCAAGAAACTCTAAGTTTTGCTTTAGGCTAGCACATTTCTCTTTATAATCAGCAGGTGCTTTACTGACATCTGCACTTTTACCTGTTTTTTTAACACCTTCTTTGTTTTCTTTAGCTGATTTTTCAGCTTTAGCTTTTTCTGTGCGTTGTTGTTCTAATTGTTTGACTGCATTTTCACTACCACGCGGAACATAACGATTGATGTTAATGGATTGTGCTTTAGCGTTTGCACCTTTAGCATCAGGTGGTGTTTCGGAATAATTAGTCACGCCACGCTCATCTACCCATTTGTATATAGCTCCATCTTCATCAGCAGAAACAATAGAAGCAGATAGTACAGCACTGGTGAAAATGCTTAGTATAGAAATCATTTTTTGTTTTTTGTTCATTGGCCATTTACTCCCATCATGGGCGAATAATTTAATGTTGGTGACTATAGCTGTTTTTTTTGCGTTTGATAAGTTAAACAATGTCATCAAATCTATAGAGTGTTAACAAACAAACAAAAAAAGTCATTTTGGTCTTGACATAAAGAGGGGTAACTATAAAAATGCTTACCCTTTTATGTTTTGTGTAATGCTTGCTAAGTAAGACTAGCTTATAATAAACCTTCTTTGTACGTTTATTCATGCATTAGCAAGACGAGCTTATTGAATAAAATAAGTTTTAAGAGAAATTAGCGGAAACAATACTGAACAAGTCACCCTCTTGTCAGTATTGTTAATGATAATGTCCAAAATCTACTGAACGTAGTTTTGGAATATAGACTTGATGAATATCGTTGAGTGACAAAACCTGTCCTTAACCATAAACGTATTGACCATAATACGAATGCCCAGAGTCTTGTTTAAACCGCTGATATAATTTTTAGGTGGGCTTGGGTTTTTCCTAAGTTGCAAAAATCAGGATCACAGTGCGGTTCCTGAAAAATGAATCTGTCTTAAATAGCAGATATTGAGAAAATAGCTAGTTTAGCTGTTATAGACTCAAATTAATGCTATATCTTGAAAGGGTGATAGTCGTGGAACTTTTATCTGGTGGTGAAATGTTAATCCGCGCCCTCGCAGATGAGGGAGTGGAGTTTGTGTTTGGATACCCGGGTGGTGCGGTACTCCATATTTATGACGCAATTTTTCAACAAGACCGTGTTCAGCATATTTTAGTGCGTCATGAGCAAGCAGCAGGGCACATGGCTGACGGTTATTCTCGTTCAACAGGCAAAACAGGGGTGGTATTAGTCACTTCTGGGCCTGGTGCAACCAATACGGTAACGCCTATTGCAACGGCTTATATGGACTCAATCCCGATGGTTATCATTTCGGGACAAGTACCTTCACATTTAATTGGTGAAGATGCTTTCCAAGAAACTGATATGATTGGTGTTTCACGCCCCATCGTAAAGCATAGCTTTCAAATTCGTCATGCTTCAGAAATTCCAGCAGTGGTTAAGAAGGCTTTTTATTTGGCCTCTTCTGGTCGTCCAGGCCCTGTGGTTATTGATATTCCTAAGAGCTGCACTGCACCTAACGAGAAATTCCCTTATGAATATCCCGAAAAGGTAAAATTGCGTTCTTACAATCCACCATCACGTGGTCATGCTGGACAAATCAAAAAAGCAGTTGATGAATTAATTCAAGCAAAACGCCCCATTATTTATACGGGTGGCGGTGTTGTTCAAGGTAATGCCTCAGCATTATTGGTTGAATTAGCGCAGTTGTTAAACTACCCAGTGACTAATACTTTGATGGGCTTAGGTGCTTATCCAGGTTCTGATCGTCAATTCGTTGGTATGTTGGGTATGCATGGTACTTATGAAGCCAACATGACCATGCACCATGCAGATTTGATCTTGGCAATTGGTGCGCGTTTTGATGACCGTGTGACCAATAACCCGAAAAAATTCTGTACCCAAGCAAAAGTCATTCATATTGATATTGACCCAGCGACTATTTCTAAGACGATTACGGCACATATTCCGATTGTGGGTGCAGTAGAACCTGTTTTAACCGAAATGTTAGCTCAGTTAAAACAAATGGGTGTCAACAAGCCAAATCCAGAAGCTATTGCCGCTTGGTGGAAACAAATTGACGCATGGCGCGCACATCACGGTTTACGTTATGAGCCAGCCAAAGCAGGCGAAATGAAGCCACAAGAAGTGGTTGAGATGTTATACAAAGTCACTGAAGGCAAAGCCATTGTGACCTCTGACGTTGGTCAACATCAAATGTTTGCTGCGTTGTATTACAAATACGATCGTCCACGTCAATGGATTAACTCTGGTGGTTTAGGCAC
>NZ_CALETI010000437.1 GCF_937920075.1 uncultured Agitococcus sp. | reverse complement strand
TCGTTTTCAACGATTTTTTCGTTCACAAAACGCGTTAATTTCGGTGAAATGCGTAAGTCCTAACTAATTAATAGAGAGAAAATACATGGCTGACTATGCCATCGGTGATGTACAAGGCTGTGCTGATGCGCTTGAAGAATTACTAGAGGTCATTAATTTTGACCCTCAGCACGATTGCTTGTGGTTTGCGGGCGACCTTGTCGCTCGTGGCTCGGACTCATTGGCAGTTTTGCGTCGTGTCAAAGCCTTAGGTTCATCAGCTCGTGTCGTATTAGGCAATCATGACTTACATTTGATTGCCTGCTTTTATGGTTATAGTATCGCTAAAAAGAAAGATCGAACTGCTGATATTATTTCTGCTGCTGATGGCAAAGAGTTAATTGAATGGTTACGTCATCAACCGCTCTTTTTAGATATTCCTCACCAGCAAGCGGTCATTTCTCACGCTGGTATTCCCCCCTGTTGGAATTTAACTCAAGCACGGACATTAGCTAGCGAAGTGTCACAAGTTCTCAAAAATGAAGTTCAATTACATCAGTTTTTAGGTGGTATGTATGGCAACTCACCTGCTTTATGGCATGAGCATCTTCGAGGTGCAAAACGTTGGCGTGTCATCACCAATTATTTAACCCGTATGCGTCTGTGTAATTTAGCAGGTGAGTTGGAGTTTAGCCATAAAGAAGGTTTGGACGATTTGCCAGACGGTTATTATCCTTGGTTTAATTTGCCTAATCCTAGCATCAAAAACACTCGCATTTTATTTGGTCACTGGGCAGCACTCGAAGGAAATGGCCCTCAAGCACCAATCATTGCTTTAGATGGTGGTTGTGTTTGGGGTGGACAATTATTAGCCTACCGCTTAGATGATGGTCGCTTTTTTAGTGCCACTAAAGCGTGTATTGATTGTGGATTAGAATAGACTCTCTGATACCTTAAAGCTTGGCACAAGCCCTGCATGATTTTATTTAGTTCTTAATTTTTAACATAAACGCTAAAAACTTTTTTAGGCAAAATTGTCTTTTAGTGTCTAAGCTGAATATATAAGGACACTGTTATTTACAGTATAAAATCAAGAGGTTCGTTATGAGTTTGTTTCAACACTATCAATCACGTTTTGATCATAGCCGTCCCGAAGAATATACTTTAGAGCAATATCTTAATATTTGTAAAAATGATGCTACGGCTTACGCTACCGCTGCCGAACGTTTATTAATGGCGATTGGCGAGCCAGAAGTTATTGATACTAGTCGTGATCCACGTCTTTCAAGAATTTTTTCTAACAAAGTCATTCGTCGCTATCCTGCATTTAGTGAATTTTATGGCATGGAAGAAGCCGTTGAAAAAATTGTTTCTTATTTCCGTCATGCCGCACAAGGCCTAGAAGAGAAAAAACAAGTTTTATATCTATTAGGCCCTGTCGGTGGCGGTAAAAGCTCTTTGGCAGAACGACTCAAATCTCTCATAGAAAAAACACCTTTTTACGCCATTAAAGACTCACCAATTAACGAATCACCGTTAGGTTTATTTAATATCGAAGAAGATGGCGATATTCTTGAGCAAGATTACAACATCCCCAAACGTTATTTACGTGGCATCATGTCGCCGTGGGCAGTTAAACGTTTACAAGAGTTTGGCGGTGATATTAGTAAATTTAAAGTCATTAAAGTTTATCCAAGTATCTTACATCAATTAGCAATTTCCAAAACCGAACCTGGTGATGAGAATAATCAAGACATTTCCGCACTTGTGGGTAAAGTTGATATTCGTAAATTGGAAGACTTTCCACAAAGCGATGCCGATGCCTATTCGTTCTCGGGTGGTTTGTGTAAAGCCAATCGTGGCCTAATGGAATTTGTTGAGATGTTTAAAGCACCGATTAAAGTGCTACATCCTTTGCTTACCGCCACCCAAGAAGGTAATTACAATGGTACAGAGGCGATTGGCCCTATTCCCTTTGATGGCGTGATTTTGGCACACTCCAACGAGTCAGAATGGCAAAACTTTAGAAACAATAAAAATAATGAGGCATTTATTGACCGTATTTTTATTGTCAAAGTACCTTATTGTTTACGTGTTAGTGAAGAAATCCAAATTTATCAAAAATTGATTGATAGTTCTTCACTGAAAAAAGCTCCTTGTGCGCCTGATACTTTACGCATGTTGGCACAATTTACCGTGTTGTCGCGTTTAAAAGACACCGAAAACTCTAGCATTTATTCCAAAATGCGGATTTATGATGGTGAGAATTTAAAAGACACTGATCCAAGAGCAAAATCACATCAAGAGTATAAAGATGCTGCGGGTGTGGATGAAGGCATGAATGGTTTATCCACTCGTTTTGCTTTCAAGATTTTATCCAAAGTCTTTAATTATGATCATTCAGAGGTCGCTGCTAACCCTGTTCATTTATTGCATGTTTTAGAAACTCAAATTGAGCAAGAGCAATATGCCAATGAAACCCAAGCACGTTACTTACGCTTTATTAAAGAGTTTTTAGCACCACGTTATGTCGAGTTTATTGGCAAAGAAATTCAAACTGCTTATTTGGAATCTTATTCTGAATATGGCCAAAATATCTTTGATCGTTACGTCCAATATGCTGACTTCTGGATTCAAGATCAAGAGTTCCGTGATCCTGATACGGGCGAAATCTTTAACCGTCAAGCGTTAAATGAGGAGCTAGAAAAAATCGAGAAGCCTGCGGGCATTTCTAATCCCAAAGACTTCCGTAATGAAGTGGTCAATTTCGTGTTACGTGCTCGTGCTAACTATAATGGCAAAAATCCATCATGGTTATCTTACGAAAAACTCCGTGCCGTGATTGAGAAAAAAATGTTCTCCAACACCGAGGACTTGTTGCCAGTTATTTCCTTTAATCCTAAAGCCAACAAAAACGATCAACAAAAACATCAAGATTTTGTCCGTCGTATGGTTGAACGTGGATATACTGAAAAACAAGTACGTTTATTATGCGAATGGTACTTACGCTTTAGAAAAGCGCAATAATTCCCTACCCTAATTTAGGGTAGGGTTAGGGTGGGGTTCTACCTCTATCCCCTCCCAGCCTCCTCCTAATTTAGGTGGAGGAGCAGTTAATGCTGGAGAACACATGAGCTATATCATCGACCGTCGTTTAAATGGCCGCCATAAAAGCATGGTTAATCGCCAACGCTTTTTAGATCGTTATAAAGCCCAAATTCGTGAATCTGTTGCTGATGCTGCCAGTAAACGTAGCATTACCGATATGGAGCGTGGCGAATCGGTGTCCTTACCCACCAAAGATATTTCTGAGCCTGTATTTCATCATGGTCAAGGTGGTGTCCGTGATATGGTGCATACTGGTAACAAAGAGTTTTTGAGCGGTGATAAAGTACAACGTCCTCAAGGTGGCGGCGGCGGTCAAGGCTCGGGTAAAGCCAGCAATCAAGGCCAAGGCGAAGATGAGTTTAACTTTACCCTTTCTCAAGAAGAGTTTTTAAACTTTTTGTTTGAAGACCTTGCTTTACCCAATCTGATTAAACGTCGTTTAGCAGGCATCGAAACATGGGAATGGCAAAATGCCGGCATCGTCACCGAAGGTAACCCTGCCAAAATCAATATTGTCCGTAGTTTGCGTGCTGCCACCTCTCGACGCATTGCCTTAGGGACAGGCAAAAAACGTAGCTTACGCGCCAAAGAACAAGAGTTAGCCGACTTATTAGAGCAAGAAACCTCTCCCGAAAGAGTGGCCAAAATCGCGCAATTGCGTGAAGAAATTTCTAAACTAAAAATTCGTTTAGAAAAAATTCCTTTTATTGATACCTTTGACTTGCGTTATAACCATCACATTAAAGTAGCAAAACCCTCTGCCCAAGCGGTGATGTTTTGTATTATGGATGTGTCTGGCTCAATGAGCCAAGTGACTAAAGACATGGCCAAACGCTTCTTTTTATTATTGTATTTATTTTTAAAACGTAACTACAAAAAAATTGAAGTGGTTTTTATTCGTCACCACACCAGTGCCAAAGAAGTTGACGAAGAAGAATTTTTTTACTCTCGTGAAACAGGTGGTACGATTGTCTCCAGCGCACTCAAGCTGATGAATGAAATCATTCAAAGCCGTTATCCTGCTGAACAATGGAACATTTACGGTGCTCAAGCATCAGATGGTGATAACTGGAGCGATGACTCACCGTTGTGCCAAAAAATTTTAGAGGAGCAACTCCTACCCGCCTTGCAATATTTTTCTTATATCGAAATTACGCCACGACAACATCAGGCTCTATGGTTGGCTTATGAAGAAGTGTTAGCCAGTCATCCCGATCATTTTGCCATGCAGCAAATTATTGAGCCCAGTGATATTTATCCCGTATTTCGTGAACTATTTGCGAGGAAGCCCGCATGAGTCGTTATTTATCAACAGGATCAGAATGGTCTTTCCCTCTTATTGCCGAATATGATGCCGCCATTGCCGAAATTGCTCATGGTGAATTTGGTATAGATACCTACCCTAATCAAATAGAAGTGATTTCAGCCGAACAAATGATGGATGCGTATGCCTCGGTAGGGATGCCCATTGGTTATCATCATTGGTCTTTTGGCAAACATTTTGTCAGCACCGAAAATGCTTATCAACGAGGCCAAATGGGGTTGGCCTATGAAATTGTCATCAACTCCAATCCGTGTATTGCCTATTTAATGGAAGAAAACACCATGACCATGCAAGCCTTGGTCATTGCACATGCTTGTTATGGTCATAACTCCTTTTTTAAAGGCAACTATTTATTCAAAACATGGACAGATGCCAGTAGCATTATTGATTATTTAGTGTTTGCCCGAAACTATATTCGCAAATGTGAAGAACGTTATGGGGTCACTGAAGTTGAAGCCTTATTAGATTCTTGTCATGCCTTAATGAATTATGGGGTTGATCGTTACAAACGCCCCTACCCCATTTCTGCCGAAGAAGAACGTTTGCGCCAAGAAGAACGCGAAGAAGCTTTACAAGCACAAATCAATGAATTGTGGCGCACCTTGCCAATTAACCCCAAAAAAGAAGCTGATGACAGTCGTGGGCGTTTTCCGTCTGAACCTCAAGAAAACATTTTATATTTTTTTGAAAAAAATGCGCCATTACTTGAGCCTTGGCAACGTGAAATACTAAGAATTGTCCGTAAAATTGCCCAATATTTTTATCCTCAACGGCAAACCCAAGTCATGAATGAAGGTTGGGCAACCTTTTGGCATTACACCTTATTAAATCGTTTATACGATAAAGGTTTGGTGACTGATGGCTTTATTTTAGAGTTTTTACAATCACATACTGCTGTTGTTTATCAACCCACGTTTGATAAGCCTTATTATCGTGGCATCAATCCTTATGCTTTGGGTTTTGCCATGTTTCAAGACATTAAACGTATTTGTCAAAACCCAACTGAGGAAGATAAATATTGGTTTCCCGATTTGGTTGGTAAAGATTGGCTAGAAACCATTAAATTTGCCATGCAAAACTTTAAAGACGAGAGCTTTATTCAACAATTTTTAAGTCCTAAAGTGATGAGAGACTTTAGAATGTTTAGTGTGTTAGATGACACGAGAAAAGATAATTTATTAATTAGTGCAATTCATGATGATGGCGGTTTTAGGCAATTACGCCAATCGCTATCAAATCAATATAATTTAAGTATGAATGAACCAAACATTCAGGTGTGGAGTGTCAATTTACGCGGTGATCGCTCGATTACCCTACGCCATGTTCGTCAACAAGGCCGCCCCTTGGCCGATAGCAGCTCAGCGGTACTCAAACACCTACATGCCTTATGGAAGTTTGATGTGCATTTAGAATGTTGGGATGATAATCGTTTGGTCGAAACCATTACTTGTAATAAAGAAGGCATTAAAACCTTTAAACAAGGCTAAAAAACATAGAGGCATTTAAAATGCCTTTATGTCTCAAGTCTAAACAAAATCTATGGCTATTGATGTTTTGTTGCCCTCCCTCAAAATCTGTTACTATTAAGCTAATTTTTAGCTAAGTATAGGACTTGCATAAGTCCTGATTTAATCCCGTATTTCGCTACGCTAGATACTGGCTACAACTACATCCTTATTCTTTCGTTTTAATTCACGGTAATGTTATGACGCTCGACGCTACGTTTAATCCAAAAGACAGCGAAACTCGCTGGTATCAACAATGGGAAACTAACGGCTATTTTGCCCCATCAGGCCAAGGCACACCCTACTGTATTATGATTCCACCGCCCAATGTCACAGGTTCTTTGCACATGGGTCATGGTTTTAACAATACCATTATGGATAGCTTAATTCGCTATCGCCGTATGCAGGGTTACAACACCTTATGGCAACCAGGTACAGACCACGCAGGTATTGCCACACAAATGGTGGTTGAACGCCAATTAGCCGCGCAAAACATCAGCCGTCATGACTTAGGCCGTGACCAATTTTTAGAAAAAGTTTGGCAATGGAAAGAACAATCAGGTGGCACGATTACCCGTCAAATTCGCCGTTTAGGTTCATCAGTAGATTGGACACGCGAACGTTTTACCATGGACGAAGGTTTGTCTAATGCCGTTAAAGAAGCTTTTGTGCGTTTGTATCAAGATGGCTTAATTTATCGTGGTAAACGTTTGGTTAACTGGGATCCCAAGTTACACACCGCCATTTCTGACTTAGAAGTGATTAGCGAAGAAGAAAATGGCTCATTGTGGCATTTCAAATACTTCTTGGAAGATGGCAGCAACCATTTAGTAGTCGCCACTACCCGCCCCGAAACTTTATTGGGTGATACAGCCGTTGCGGTTAATCCTGAAGATGACCGCTATCAAGCCTTGATTGGCAAAAAAGTTCGTTTGCCAATTACTGGCCGTTTAGTGCCGATTGTAGCGGACAGTTATGTTGATAAAGAATTTGGCACAGGTTGCGTCAAAATTACCCCTGCCCACGACTTTAACGACTTCCAATTAGGCAAGCGTCACGACCTGCCCTTAATCAACATCTTTGATAAAGATGCCAACATTTTGGCTAATTTTGAGGTGATGGCCGCAGGCACTTTTGCTGATTTAGGTATTGAGGCTGCACCCAGCGAATATGCAGGCTTAGAGCGTTTTGTTGCCCGTAAAAAACTGGTTAAAGAAGCTGAAGAAAACGGTTGGTTGGATAAGATTGAACCGTACAAACTCAAAGCTCCTCGTGGTGACCGCTCTGGCGTGATTGTTGAACCGTGGTTGACTGACCAATGGTATGTGAAAGCCTCGGTATTAGCCAAACCTGCGATTGAAGCCGTTGAAGATGGTCGCGTAAAGTTTGTGCCTGAACAATACCAAAATATGTATTTTGCGTGGATGCGTGACATTCAAGATTGGTGTATTTCGCGTCAATTATGGTGGGGGCATCGTATTCCTGCTTGGTATGATGACAACGGCAATGTTTATGTCGGTCGCCATGAAGCCGAAGTACGTCAACAGTATCAGTTAGCGGACAACGTTGCCTTACGTCAAGATGAAGACGTTTTAGATACGTGGTTCTCCTCTGCTTTATGGACATTCTCCACCTTGGGCTGGCCAGAAGATACCCAAGCCTTACGCACGTTCCATCCAACCGACGTGTTGGTGACTGGTTTTGATATTATCTTCTTCTGGGTCGCACGGATGATGATGATGACCATGCACTTTATGAAGAATGAAGATGGCACGCCACAAATTCCGTTTAAAACCGTGTATGTTCATGGTTTAGTGCGTGATGCTGACGGTCAAAAAATGTCAAAATCCAAAGGAAATGTATTAGATCCTTTAGACATTATTGATGGTATTGATTTGGAGTCCTTAGTTGGCAAACGCACGACTGGCTTAATGAAGCCACAAGATGCGCCAAAAATCGAAAAGAATACCCGCAAAGAATACCCAGAAGGCATTAATGCTTATGGTACAGATGCTTTACGTTTTACCTTTGCCTCATTAGCGTCAACAGGCCGTGACATTAACTGGGATATGAAACGTTTAGAAGGCTATCGTAACTTTTGCAATAAGTTATGGAATGCCGCACGTTTTGTGTTAAGCAACTGCGAAGGCCAAGATGTTGCGGTTGACCACGACAATGTTGAACTTAGCGTTGCCGACAAATGGATTATTAGCCGCTTGCAGCAAGCCGAACAAAACGTGATTCATGCGTTAGATAGCTTCCGTTTTGACCAAGCCGCCCAAGCGATTTATGAGTTTGTATGGAATGAATACTGTGACTGGTATTTAGAGCTGACCAAACCTGTGTTAAATGGCGATAGCAGCCCTGCCGCCAAAGCAGGCACACGCCGTACCTTGTTGCGTGTTTTAGAAACGATGTTGCGCTTAATGCACCC
>NZ_CALETI010000436.1 GCF_937920075.1 uncultured Agitococcus sp. | reverse complement strand
GCATCAAAAGAATTAAATCTGCACAGCCAAACTATACAAGCGATTACCGAAGAATTAGTGTTAAGACGCAAACAATTCAAAAAAGCCAAACTCAACTGGCGCGTATCGAATCCCACATCCCCTAAAAAATCACTTGGTTGGATACCCTTCAAAAAGACAGCGATTAAATATCAACACGGCCAAGTCAAATATGGCAATCACTGGTTTGGTTTGTGGGATAGTTACGGATTGTCAACATATAACATCAAAACAGGCTCATTTGTCCAAGATAGTCGTGGCTGTTGGTATGTGTGCTTGGTCGTTGATAATGCGGCTAAAGTCGCCTCAAGAGGCACAGAATCTGTTGGTATAGACTTAGGTTTAAAAGACTTTGCTACCTTGTCTAATGGAGAAAAGATAGAATCCCAACGCACCTACCGAAGATACGAACAAAAACTCGGTATTGCTCAACGTGCGAGAAACAAAAAACGCGTTAAAGCGATACATGCCAAAATTAAACAAATTAGACATAATCACTTACACCAAGAAAGTACAAAATTAGTTAAAAACTATGCCGCGATATTTGTTGGCAACGTCAATGCCAAAAGTCTAGCCAAAACTAAGCTAGCAAAATCGGTATTAGATGCAGGTTGGACACTGTTTAGAACCTTACTCAAGTACAAAAGCGAGAACGCAGGGGTATGGTTTGACGAAGTGAATGAGAAATATACCACCCAAACTTGCTCGTGCTGTGGCTCACGCGACAGTAGTCCGAAAGGTAGAGCAGGACTTGGAATAAGAGAATGGACTTGTATGCAGTGCGGTACACTGCATGACCGCGACGTAAACGCCGCCAAGAATATTCTCGCGCTCGGACATGAGCGTCTTGCAGAAGGAATCCTCGCCCTAGGTTACTGAGCTTAGTCGAAGTATTGAGGGTGGGGAGGATGTCAAAACCAACACCATATAAGGCATGAATAAACTCTTGGTTGGGGCAAATGCTTGCCATTTTGCGGCGAATTTTTTTGATATGGCTATCAATGGTGCGATCAGAAACCACGCGATGATCTTGATACATAGCATTCATTAATTGTTCGCGGCTAAAAATACGTGTTGGCTGTTCAACTAAAACGGCTAATAGGCTAAATTCAACTGCGGTTAGAGCCAAATCTTGACCATGTAACTTGGCTTGAAAACTGGCTTTATCGAGATGTAATACAGGTGGCTTTTCGGGGGCTGTGACACTGGTTGGCAATGTACTACGACGCAAAACCGCTTTCACACGAGCCACCACTTCACGCGGGCTAAAGGGCTTACAAATATAGTCATCTGCCCCTAACTCTAAACCAAGTAAACGATCAATTTCTTCAACACGAGCAGTGAGTAAAATGATTGGAATATGGCTAGATTGCCTAATGCGTTTGCATAATTCTAGGCCAGAAATAGCAGGCAGCATAATGTCTAATAAAATCAACTGGCAATTATGCGTTGCTAAAAAAGGCTCAACCAAATCACCACGATCTAACACACTACAGACAAAGCCTTCGTGTTGTAGATAGTCTTGCAAGAGTTGGGCAATTTTAGGTTCGTCTTCGACTAACAAAATATGAGCTGCGTGCATAATTTTAAGATTTTTTAGGAAAAGAAATGTGCCAACATAAGCCACCTAACTCACTGTGACTAGCCGTTAAGCTGGCATGATGTGCATCGGCAATGGCTTTAACAATGGATAAGCCTAAGCCTGAACCACCTGTTTGTCGATGACGAGAACTATCCACTCTAAATAACCGTTCGGTTAAACGCTCTAAATCAGCATCAGGTACACTAGGTGCGGAGTCTTGCCAAATGACAGTCACTGAATCGTCATTGCTGACAATGTCAATTTTGAGTGTGCCATTAACATCGGTGTAACGTAAGGTGTTTTGAGCTAAATTTAGCCATAATTGTTGTAAACGTTGATGATCGCCTTCAATGAATACAGGATTTGGTTGAAAAATAATGTCAATATTTTTTTTGGCAAACTCTAAATCGACATTAAATAATACATGTTCTAAACATTCACTTAAATCAAGGGTTTGCCAGTAGTAACTTAACGAGCCTGCATCGGCTTGAGAAAGTAAATGTAAGTCGTCGACTAAGCGCGATAATCGTTTAATTTCTTGCCATAACGATTCTATCTGTTGCAAAGATAAAGGACGAATACCTTCCTGTAATGCCGCTAACTCACCTGATAAAATGGTTAAAGGCGTGCGCAGTTCATGTGAAATGTCAATAATCCATTGTTGTCGACTGCGTAAGCTATGTGCTAAATCAGCCGCTAATTGATTAATCGCTTTGGCGAGTTCATCTAATTCATCTTCGCTTTGCAAAGGAATACGATAGTGATAATCACCTGCGCTTAGGGCTTTTGTGGCTTGATTTAACGGTAAAAGGCGTTTATTGAGCCATTGGGCAATTAGCCATGCAATCAAAATTGAAATGACCAACAGACTCACACTACTAATAATAAAACCTTGTTGTTGTTGTTGTTTAAATGCCTGATTGAGTTGTTGGCTTTGTTCCTGTTGAGGCAAATAACTTAAATAGCCAATTAATTGTTGTTGATTATATAAAGGTAATAATGCCGCTTCTTTAGGAATAGGGCGGCCTGTAAACAAATTGCGTTTTTGCGGATTTAAAAGACTTAAACCAAACCAATCATCATAATGATTGGGTGGCGGTGGTGGTAAAAAATGCTCTTTAGGCTCTGGTGGCTGATGGGATTGATTGGAGTGTTTTGCGTATTGTCGAGCAAAGTTAAAAAATACTTCGGGTTGAGCTTGTAAGTTTTGCCAGCCTTGATGTTGTTGATAATGATTCACTAAAACAATGGCTAAATTTTGCTGTTGTACTAAAAACTGTTGGCCTAGATAATGGCTAAAACCTGAGCTAAAACTTACCGCATTAAACCAATATAACAAACAGGCTAATATAAAATTAGCACTGCTAATTAATAAAAATAGTTTGCTGCGTAATTTTAGTTGGTGCAACATACAATCTGCTCAAAAGAGTTTAGAGCAGATTGTATGCTTAATTAATTGCGTAATGGTGCAAGAAAAAAGGATTTTAAAATTTTTTCTCTAACAAAGCATAATAAAAGCCATCACCGCCATTAATTTTTGGCAAAATTTGCCGACCGTGTGTGCGTGCATCCCCCCAATAGCCTTTGAGTGGAATTTCTTTGGCGTTAGGTGTGTCTTGTAAAAAGGCTTTAATTTGATATTCGTTTTCTGCTTTTAATACCGAGCAAGTCGCATATAACAAGCGGCCACCTACTTTGAGGGTTGGCCACAAAGCCCGTAAAATTTGCCGTTGTAAGTCAACGGTTTGTTCTACATCTGTCGCTTTACGTAATAATTTAATATCTGGGTGACGACGAATAACGCCTGTTGCGGTGCAAGGGGCATCCAATAAAATAGCATCAAATTGCTGATGATGCGCCCAGCTCTCAGGTTGGCTAGCATCAGCCGTTAACACCTGTACATAGGGAAAGTTGAGTTGCAAACGGCTGAGATTTTCGTGCATACGCTGTACACGTTGCGCTTCACTATCAATCGCCATTAATAGTTGATAATCCGCTTGTTCTAACAGGTGTGCTGTTTTGCCCGCAGGGGCAGCACAGGCATCCAACACTACTGAATTGGGTGCAGGATTTAATAATAAGGCGGCGAGTTGAGCGGATTCGTCTTGTACCGAAAACCCACCTTCGGTATATAAAGGCAAACGAGTGACATCGTGTAATTCGCTAAGACGAACACCGACAGGCGAAAACTGACAAACTTCGGCTGCAATTTGTTGTTCTGCTAATAAGGCTAAATACGCTTCACGGCTGATTTTGCGCTGATTCACGCGTAAAGTCAGAGCAGCAGGG
Source organism: uncultured Agitococcus sp. (assembly GCF_937920075.1). Taxonomy (GTDB): domain Bacteria; phylum Pseudomonadota; class Gammaproteobacteria; order Pseudomonadales; family Moraxellaceae; genus Agitococcus. The sequence continues at coordinate 4,475 of NZ_CALETI010000436.1, read as the reverse complement.
TGATTGTTGGCCGCTAAAATTTGCTCGGTAGCTTTTGGCCAGTCTTTACGGAGTTGTTTTACCAACCAATGAGGATGAGCATGTTGTTCGTGTGTCACTTGTGCACATAGGCTTTCATGTTCTTGGCTAAAACGGCGTAATACCGCATTAACCAGACCTGCTTGTGCGTTAAAACCTAATTGTTTGCAAGCTTCTACTGTTTCGCCAATGGCGGCATGAGTGGGGACACGTGTGCGTAATAATTGGTATAAACCAAGACTTAACACAACTAAGGCCGCTTCTTCTTTAATCGGTTTAGGCACTAAACGCTTAATGAGAGCTTGTAAATAAAACCACTCGCGCACCGTACCATACACCAAATTCTGCAACAGTGAGCGATCACGCTCTTGGCAACGTTGTTGAACAGGTGGAAGTACCTGATTGAGCGAGGCATGTTGCACAATCACAGGAATGATTGCTTGTGCGGCCAAGGCACGGGTGTTTAATGGCCTCATGCTGGATTGCCTAAGCTAGTCCCGACTTGGAACAACTCTTTGCGTGAATTAAGAACGTCATTAAATGCCAAGGCTTTGCCATTGGGTAGTTGTAAGGTATCAATAGCGATCACGCCACCATCACCTGCAGCAACCCATAAGCCTTGTTTATCAGCTTTGATAATCATGCCAGCAGGGGCTGTGGTTTGTTGCTCATTGACACGATGACCTTGCCAAATACGAATGGTTTGACCTTGGGCACTGGTGTAACAGACTGGCCAAGGATTAAAAGCGCGAATGGCGCGGCTAATTTGTATGGCAGGTAAAGACCAATTAATTAAGCCTTCTTCTTTACTGAGTTTTGCGGCATAAGTCGCGAGTTCATTATCTTGAGCTTCAGGCGTAAATGGTTCATCTAACTCAATGGCTTCTAGCACTGTTAATAAGGCGTCTCCACCTAACAGGGCTAAACGGTCATGTAAACTGGCGGAGGTGTCATGTTCAGAAATCGGACAAGCCATTTTATAGAGCATTGCACCTGTGTCTAAACCTTCATCCATTTGCATAATGGTGATGCCTGTTTCTTTGTCACCAGTCAAAATCGCACGTTGAATAGGTGCAGCACCACGCCAACGCGGTAACAAAGAGCCATGAACGTTAATACAACCCAAACGTGGTGTGTTAAGGACGGCTTTAGGTAAAATTAAACCATAAGCGGCAACCACCATAATATCGGCATTTAGATCGGCTAATTCCGCTTGGGCTTGGCTATCGCGTAAAGAGGCTGGCTGAAAAATAGGGAGTTGACGAGCGAGGGCTAACTCTTTGACAGGACTGGGTTTGAGTTCTCGGCCACGACCCACAGGGCGGTCTGGTTGGGTGTAAACACCAACGACTTCATGTTGAGTATGTAAGATTGCACGTAAAGATTCTGCCGCAAAGACAGGTGTACCAGCAAAGATGATACGCAGGGGACTGGCCAAGAAAATAAACCTCAGAAAATAAGCAGTCTCTTATTGTAACGTAATCTGGTTTATTTGTTGATAATTAGTGCAGAAAATCCCCCAATCCCTTGGGGATAGATTGGCTTAGGCCTGCTGCTTTTGCAGTTTTTGCAATTTCGTTTTAATGCGTTGGCGTTTTAAGGTAGATAAATAATCAACAAATAACTTACCTTCTAAGTGGTCAAGTTCATGTTGCAAACAAACAGCTAATAAACCATCGACTTCCATTTCAAAGGCTTCGCCTTGCTCATTCAACGCATTCACTTTAATGCGAGTTGGACGCTCAACCACATCATAAACGGTTGGTACAGATAAACAACCTTCTTCATAGGGGGCTTTATCTTCAGTGAGAGGTGTAATTTCGGGATTAATAAAAACCAAAGGTTGGCTTTTGTCTTCGGTAATATCAATGACTACCAAACGAATATGATGATTCACTTGTGTAGCCGCCAAACCAATACCCGGTGCCTCGTACATGGTTTCAAACATATCTTTAACTAATTGACGAATAGCATCATCCACCACAGAGACAGGTTTAGCTTTTGTGCGCAAGCGAGGATCAGGAAAATGCAAAATAGGAAGTTTTGCCATAATACGAATAACCTATAGATATTAGACGGGGCTAGGCCGAAAATGTGATTTCTTCAAAGAAAACAGACAATAAGCCTTTGAGAGTTCACAAAACACAATAAAATCCCTAATCAAGGGCAATGGTGAGCATTGCCAAGCTGAGTAAGTGCCTCTACAATCACGAGCATAACGCTATTATAAGCGATTCGTTTAAATGGCACATAAACAAATAAAGCAAAAATTTAATTAATACGGTTTAATCTGTGTTTTAAGTGCTTAGACTAAATCTAGGACTTACGCGGTTATCGCTTGTTTGTTCATATTTTAATCGTCTTTAACGGTTATATGCTCACAAAACGCGCTAATTTTGGCAAAATGCGTAAGCCCTATAATCAACAGTCCCGCCAACAAGGGAATAGATAATGAAAAAATTGGTGTTACTCGCGCTCGTTTCGGCAATGTTTAGCGCACCATTGCAAGCTGATGTTAAATCCTCTGATGTGAAAGAAAGCGCACCTGAGCGTTACACGGTGAAAAAAGGTGATACTCTTTGGGATATTGCCAACCGTTATTTGCAAGACCCTTGGCGTTGGCCAGAGATTTGGCAAGCCAACCAACAAGTTCGTAACCCACACTTAATTTATCCAGGTGACAAGTTATTATTATGTCATATTGAACAGCGTGCGGTTGTTGCAGTAGATGATGGGGGTGGTTGTGAGGGCATTTTAGCCAATATGACTAACAAAGCCTCTGTTAGTGGTGGTAGTGGTAATGTTAAGTTAAGCCCTGAAATTAAAGTTGAAAACTTAGAGTTAGCCATTCCAGCTATTCACTTAAAAGATATTCGCGCCTACTTAAATGATGGTCGTGTTTTAGATGCCTCTGAATTTGAAAAAGCCCCTTATGTATTATCTGCATCAGATAAACGCGTTTTAGCAGGACAAGGTGATATTGTTTATATTCGTGGTGGTAAAGATTTAGTATTAGGTGAGAGCTTGAGTGTTTATCGTAAAGGTGTACGTTACGATGATCCAGACACCAAAGAATATTTAGGCTTTGAAGCAGAAGATATTGCTTCTGGCCGTATTATCGCAATTAATGGCGAGGTTGCGACTTTACAGTTAACACGTGGCACTCAAGAAGTTCGGATTGGTGATCGTTTATTTGTTAATGAAGCTCGTGCAATTACGCCTATTTTTTATCCAAGCAATCCAAGTGATGTAAAAACAGGGCGTATTTTGCGTATTATGGGGTCTTTAGGGTCGGGCGGCTTAAATAGTGTGATCGTATTAAATCGCGGTGAACGAGATGGCGTTAAACAAGGCAATACTTTTGCTATTTATCAACGTGGTGGTGTGATTACTGATCGTTTAAAAGGCGATTTAGTGCGTTTGCCCTCAGAGCGTGCAGGTTTAGCTATGGTATTCCGTACTTTTGATAAAGTAAGTTATGCCATTATCTTACGTGCATCGACCCGTATTGCTATAGGTGATGAAGTACGTCCACCAATCAGTGGTGATTGATTATTAAAAGGCTGTTTTCACAGCCTTTTATTTTGGCAAAAGGATTTGTGATGTCCCAATTTTTATTTGTAGATTGGTTGACTGTTTGGCGTTTGGTCGAACAATCAACCAGTAGTTTTTATAAATTATACCGTCAATTTACATCTCCTAAACTGGCTTTGCTGTCAACGGCACAACATTGGCAACAAGCAGGCGTTAACGAAAAATTAGCTCTTAATTTGGCTGCATGGCAACAACATGATGCTAAATTATATGCAGATATTCAACACAGCTTAGACTTTATTCAGCAACAACAAATCAGTGTGCTCACGATTGATGATGCTCAGTATCCACCTTTATTAAAAGAAATTCCGGATGCTCCACCATTATTATTTTGTTGGGGGGACTGTTCTTTATTAACTTGGCCACAAATTGCCATTGTTGGTACACGCAAACCTACCCAAGCTGGGCAAAAACTGGCCGAGCAATTTGCTACAGAGCTCAGTCAACAAGGTTTAGCGATTACCAGTGGTTTGGCTTTGGGGATAGATGGTATTGCGCATCAAACAGTCGTGAATCATCGAGGTGCAACAATTGCCGTATTAGGCACAGGTTTGGCCAATATTTATCCACGTCAGCATCAACGTTTAGCTCAACAAATCGTTGCCAATCAAGGTTTGATTGTTTCGGAGTTTTTACCAAACACTCCCCCGATTAATTATCACTTTCCACGCCGTAACCGTATTATCAGTGGCTTGAGCTTAGGCGTATTAGTGGTTGAGGCGGCCTTAGACAGTGGCTCATTGATTACTGCAAAATTAGCCGCAGAGCAAAATAGAGAGGTGTGGGCAATTCCTAGTTCGGTGTTTAATGTTCAAGCCAAAAGATCGGAAGAGCGTCGTGTAGGGAAAGAGTGTCTTCGCCTG
>NZ_CALETI010000435.1 GCF_937920075.1 uncultured Agitococcus sp. | reverse complement strand
CCAAAACTGAAAATAAGTCTGCAACAGAAAAAAATACAACAACAAATACCACGCCTAAACCTAACACAGAAAAAAAACCAAGCTCTGACAAACCAACTAATAGTGAAAAAAAGCCGAACACCGAAAAACCCAATACCGATAAAAAAATAATCTCCGAGAAAGAAAAACCAAAACCTACTACCGAAAAAAAACCTATTGTTGAAAAAAAACCAACACCTGAAAAAGTCGTCAATGATAAACCTGTTGCCAAAGTGGTCACACCGCCACCTGTACCTGTTTGTCCTATTGCACAATTAAGCCCCGAAGACAAACTATTAATTCAGAATGCCGAAGACCTTGATAAATTGAATAAAGATTTATCCATTAAAAATCAAGAAATGCAGCAATTAAACGAAAAGTTATCCTTACAATTAGAAGTGCTCAAACACGACCGTTATTCCGAAGGCACACGTGATACGTTGATGAGTATTGCGGCGGGTTTGTTATTGGGTTGGTTGTTCTTTAGACAAAAGAAACGTAGTTATCGAGACTTTCGTTAATGTTTATTGAAGCAGCCCAACTGACATGGCGAGACGGTTTACCCTATTCTAGCGTGTTTGATGATATTTATTTTTCTTTAGAAAATGGTCTCGCCGAAACACAATATGTGTTTTTGCAAGGCAATCAATTAGCTGAACGTTTTGCTCAATTACCACCCCAATACAGTTTTACCATTGCCGAAACAGGCTTTGGCACAGGCTTAAATTTTTTAGCCACTTGGCAACTCTGGCAGCAAAGCCAAACGGCTGATAACACGTGGTTGCATTTTGTCTCGGTTGAAAAACACCCTTTAACCCATCAAGACCTGAGCCGTGCTTTAGCATTATGGCCAGAGCTAGCCGTTTATGCCGAGCAACTCTTAGCCCAATATCCGCCGTTAACCGCAGGTTGGCATCGTTTATGTTTTGCCAAACAACGTATTACCCTAACCCTGATTTTTGGCGAAGCGAATGAATTATTAGCAGATTTGGCTGCGAAGGTTGATGCTTGGTTTTTAGATGGTTTTGCACCCGATAAAAACCCTAACTTATGGCAACTGGATTTATTAAAAATTGTTGCTCAACTCAGTCAACAAGGTACTACCCTCGCCACGTTTAGTGCGGCTGGTGTAGTAAGGCGTAGTTTGCAAGAATTAGGCTTTGAGGTAAAAAAACAAAAAGGCTTTGGCCGCAAACGGGAAATGATTACTGCGTCTATGCCGACGACTACACATCAACCTTCGGCATGGCATAACCCTGCACCCTGTTATCAAGGCCAACAACAAGCGGTGATTATTGGTGCTGGCATTGCAGGTGTCAGTTGCGCGCGCGCCTTAGCAATACGCGGCTGGCAAGTGACGATTATTGATAAAGCCAATGATGCCATGCAAGCTGCTTCGGGCAATCCTGCGGCAATTATTTACCCCAAACTTGCACCTGCCCATTTATCGGCATGGCATTTTCAACAACAAGCCTATTTATGGTTATTAAATCTATTAAAAACCGATGATTATCAACACATCTGGTGTCAAACAGGTTTATTGTGGCTGCTCGTTGGCAATCAATTGCGTGAAGGAGCAAAATTAAACGATCATCCGTGGCCAACT
>NZ_CALETI010000434.1 GCF_937920075.1 uncultured Agitococcus sp. | reverse complement strand
CTAAAAAATACACTAAATAGGTAGGTTTTAATACTTTTTCAAGCTGCTGTTAGTTGCCCCTGATATTGGGCAACTAACAGACGTAATGGTTCAACTTGTTGTTGGGCTTTAGCTTGCAGTAATTCGTGTAAATAAAGACTAAAGTCATGGCTAGAAATCACGTTAGTCATACTCCCCTCGACAAACTGCTGTTAATACCGATTCAGAATAACGATCGATTTTTGGTTTAAAAAAAGCATATAAATCAGCAATTTCTTGTAATTGATGATGTTTAATCTGTACATAATATCCCTGTTTTAGCTCAACAACTAAGGCTTTTAAACAACACTCTTCAAGAAATTGTGCATACCAATCATCCGCAATTGCAGGAAAAAAATGCTCTGATACTACTAAAACAGGCAAAATACCAAATTGGCCACCATAACGACATAAATCACTTAAATCTGCTAATAACTCTGGGTCTGGCCATAGTTGACTCAACACCACTAATTGTAGCGGTTCTACTTGGGATTGCTGATTTATATAATCAAACCATGAGACATAATTTAATTGTTTTAAAATATCTTGACGCTGTTGGGCAAGTGCCTGCAAGTCAGCAATGTGTTTTTTAACGTGTTGTTTATGATATAAAACTTGTACAGGTAGTTGACTACTATAATGAAAAACTCGTTTTAAAGATGCTTCATACAATACTATTTGTAATTGCTGTCCACCAGTTTGTTGCCACAAACTTAATAATAACGTCTCTAAGAAACGGTGTGCTGTTTCATGCGTTTTATGAACACATTTTATAATAATCGGCTGTTGATAATTAGTAGGCCATAACAATGGCTGACCGGTATTTAGTTTGCCCAAACGCCAAAATAATGGTAATTGTTGTTTCTCAATAGGCTGATCTAAGGCCAAACTTTGTTTGGTAATCACAACGCCTCCTATACTAGGGACTATTGATGTTTTGCAGATAAGCAATAATCAAAACGCCAACAGCCCCTATTATTATTTAAGAAATACTGGCTTTTATTGCCGTAACTGCTTTAATCGTTCAGCAATCTTCCCCTCCAAACCACGCTCGGTTGGCCAGTAAAAAAGTTTATTTTTTAATTTATCAGGTAAAAATTGCTGACCAACAGCATGTCCATTTTCATCATGATCATAACGATAACTTGCACCAAAACCTAGTTCTTTCATCAATTTAGTCGGTGCATTACGCAAATGTATGGGTACTTCTAAAGAGCCTGTTTGCTCAATGACTTGTTTAACTTCTTTAAAGGCGCTATACACTGCATTACTTTTTGCACAACAGGCTAAATATACCGCAACATTGGCTAAAGCCAAATCACCCTCTGGACTCCCCAAACGCTCATACGTTTGCCATGCCTCAAGAGCTAATTGTTGTGCGCGCGGATCTGCCAAGCCTATATCTTCTATCGCCATGCGCAACAAACGTCGTGCTAAATAATCGCCATCTGCACCACCATCTAACATTCTGCTTAACCAGTACAAAGCGGCATCTGGATTAGAACCACGTACCGATTTATGCAAAGCCGAAATCTGCTCATAAAATTGATCGCCACCTTTATCAAAACGCCGTAAGCCCTTGCCTAAAAATAGTGTTAATACTTTGTCATCAGTGCCTTGTGCGCGAGATAACTCATAAGCAGTTTCTAATAATACTAAGGCTTTGCGAGCATCTCCATCGGCAAATTGAGCAATCGTCTTTAACCAATGGTTTGGTAAACTATCGGCTTGTGCGGCTAAACCACGTTGCTGATCGGTCAAGGCAACTTGCAAAATTTGTAACAAATCCTCTTCACTTAAGGGTTTTAATACCAATACTCTTAAGCGCGACAATAACGCAGCATTTAATTCAAAGGAAGGATTTTCAGTAGTTGCACCAATTAAAGTAATCGTGCCATCTTCGACATACGGTAATAAAGCATCTTGTTGACTTTTATTAAAACGATGGATTTCATCAATAAACAAAATTGTTCGTTTGGCCAATAATCCGCGTGAATGTTGTTGCGCTTCGCTGATCGCTTCACGTAACTCTTTCACACCTGCTAAAACGGCTGACAAAGCAATAAAATGAGCATCAACATACTTAGCAATTAACCGAGCTAAGGTGGTTTTGCCTACCCCTGCACTCCCCCAAAACACTAATGAAGGACACTGCCCTTGCGAAAGTAAAACACGTAAAGGTGCGCTGTCTGCTAACAAATGCTGCTGACCACAAACTTGATCTAAGTTTTGTGGTCGCATACGTTCTGCTAAGGGTTGGTACATTAAACTTTACCCCCTTAATTTTTAGGTCATTTAAGCATTTTTCGGCCATTAGCTTTTTCTTGGCACTCAGGATTACTACAAATACCATATAAATGCAAAGCATGACCTGTTAAGGTAAACCCTAATGATTCAGCAACTTTATGTTGCTGCGCTTCAATCAACTCATCATGAAACTCTAAAACTTTGCCGCAAGTCATACAAACGATATGATCATGATGTTCGTCTTTACTAATTTCAAATACCGAATGACCACCTTCAAAATGATGGCGTTCTACAATACCCGCCGACTCAAATTGAGTTAACACACGATACACTGTGGCCAAACCAACATCTTCACCTTGCTCTAATAAAGCTTTATAAACATCTTCAGCACTCAAATGATGTACAGGTGAGTTTTCTAATAGCTCTAAAATTTTTATACGGGGCAAAGTCACCTTTAGACCTGCTTTGCGTAAATCTTGATTACTAAATGTCATGACTGAGCCTCTTTGGTGCTAAAAAACAACAGATTTCTTAAAAGAAAATAGTGTAGGATTATCAACGAATAAAAAGCGATGAACAAGAGAGGAAAACTTTTCGTGAGCGCAAAACTGTATCTAATTGCTTTAGTGCCTAGTTTAATCTTATTACCAGCCTGTAGCACCTTAAATAACCTGAAAAACTCCCTCACGGTTTACAAAATCGACTTACCACAAGGCAATCCGATTACACAGGATATGGCCAACAAACTGAAAATTGGTATGACTCCATCCCAAGTGCGTTATGTGTTAGGCAGTCCAATGGTCACAGATACTTTTAATGCTAATCGCTGGGATTATGTTTATCGTTTTACAGCTGGCACTTATGCTAAAGCAGCAGGTATCAATTCCGTGACAACACCACACCTTAGTTTACGCTTTGATAACGGCAAACTCAGTGAAATTAAGGGCATTGACACTCTACCCACAGAAGCACCAGCCAATATTTTAAGTAAAGATGGTGGATTAAGAGCTGAACCATTAAATTAGGTTTTAACTTAGGACTTGGGCGATATCAAACAGTTGAACGTAAGTACACGACTATAGCCTAAGCTACAGTTGTAGTTTAGCCGCTCTTGCTTTACGTGCTTCTTTTGGGTCAACTAATAGTGGACGATAAATTTCTATACGATCACCTTGTTGCACCAAACGTGTTTTGGGTGATTTTTCTATTTTACTAAACACACCTACTGAGAGAGTGTCTAAATTAATTTCAGGAAAATAACTGGCTATTTTTGACAAGAGTATCGCCTCAAACAAAGTTGTTTGTGGTGATACTTGTAAAGAAATGATTTTTTGCTGTTGAGGTAACGCATAGGCTACCTCAACGGTCAATAATTTTTCGGTCATATAAACAAACTAAGTAATAACCATAGGCTTGTTAATGGTACAACTAAACGTATCGCAACACGCCATAGATTATAAATACCTTCATGGCTAAAGTTGAGCGCTTTACGTACATGACTAATTTTCATGATCCATCCAACAAAGACACAGTATAAAATCATCGTTAATAAACTTAAACTTTGTAAGACCGTGTCAAATATTTGATATTCAGCTAAGTAACAAGCAACTATGCCTAATAATAGCACGCCACCAAAAGCAATAGGTTTTTGAATACTTTTCAGTTGCAATTGAGCCGCAATAACGTCAGCCAAAATTGCCACAGCAAATACTGCACAAAACATATAACTAGCAACATACAATTGGCCTGATGTATGACCAATCGTTAACACCAACAAACCAATAACTGTTTGCGTTAACCACAATGGTAATACTGAACGTGAGGCGTGTGTACTTTGTGGTTGAACTAAAATCAGCCACGCATAGACGCCTAAGGTCAGTACCGATGTTAATAAGGTTGCCATTGCTACCATTTGCCATTGTTCAACAGTTAATAACTGAATTTGAAAGTTATATTTTGCAGATAATCCATTCACAATTAACGCAATTGGTACTAAAACACCGACATATTTTAACAATCGACGCATACCTACCCATGCAAAACCAATGGCAAAAAAGATGAGTAAATACGAGATACTTTCTTTTAAAACAGCTTGTTGCGCCCATGAAGCAATATATTGTTTAGGATACTGAGCGGTATAACCAATTAATAAAATTAACACTAAACCTGCTAACCAAGGCAGTAAACGCCATGTAGTTTTAGCATCCGCATCACGTGTCATGGGGACTAAAGCTTGTAATGGCAATTGTTGGGTACGACGCACTATTGCTGCTTCAATAAAGGTTAATGGCAAAGCAATGATGGTCATAAATAATAGCCATACAGGCATAAAACTTAAATGGAGTGCATGACCTGCTAAACCAGTAGCATGCAATAAACTAATCGTAATCAGTGACACTGCACTGATTGCTGATAAAGATTGATTCATAAAAAAATTAACTCAATTCAACGGGTTGTAAGCAGAAAGAAACTTCTTGCAAAAAGTTTTCTTGATGCTTTAATTCCTCTAATTGATGCTGGATTTCTATGAGACGAGTATCTCTTGTTGCATCAATCATTTGTAAATGATCCAAATGTTTTAATTGTTCTTCAATGCGCTTTTTGGCTTCTAGTGTTTGCTGCATCAATGGTACTAAAACTTGTTTACACCAACGCACTGCTTCCTCACGTGCTTTTTCATACACAGATTTTGCTTCGCGTGCCAAGGTATCAAAAAAATGATCAAAAACTTGCTCTTGATTAGCCAATAAAGAACCAAAACGATTTTTATAAGGAGCCGCTTGTTTTTCTAATTCAGTAAACTCAGAAATATATTGTTCAATATCAATCAATGGTACTTGTGCAGGATGCTGTTGAAATTCTTGGGCATAACGTTGATAAATTTTACTTGCTGTTTGAGTAGCATTATCCATTTCATCTCGTAAGCGACGTAAATCTAATTTTAAGCTCTGAAAAAATACACCTATTGCAGCTGCGGCACCAAATGCAACAGACCCCGTTACTGACTCTTTAGCACGGGTAAAATGTGAATCTAATCGCTCATTGCCCACTAATTCATTGACTCGCCCCCAATGCTGCTCCAATGCGCCCTTTCCTTCTTGCAACAAGACTAAACGTTGATTATGCTTTTCTTGCTCTTTGCGCACTAGACGAGTTAAACCAACAAGTTCAACCTCAACATCTTTTTCATTACGATTAAATAAATCAAACTCTTTTTGTAGTGCATCGCGCTTTTCTGTCAGAGTATGCAAGCTATTGTCCACTATTTCTATGACTTCTTTAAGAGTCACATTTTTTAGGGCTTTTTGCCGAGCAGATACAACAGACGTTGCTAAAGCTTCCTCTAATAATGATAAGCGACTACTGTCATATAACTGAGGATTATTATTCACAAAGGAGCGCGCGCCTTGACGCGCACTGATGGGTAAAACATTATTCATTGGCAAATGTAATTGTTGTGCAGAAAAGCGCACTAACCTATTTAAAGCCTCTTGAACATCTATTGGATATAAAGAATCTTCGTCTTCTAATAAATCAATCTTGTTAATAACTGCATATAGTGCGGTGTTACTACGCGCCGCTAAATCTTTAACATGATTATTCCAAATTGAAAAGTCACTAGCTGTTACACCACAATCTGCCGATAACACAAACAACAACGCATGAGCTTCAGGCAAAAAACTTAAGGTTAATTCAGGCTCTAAACCCAAGGCATTTAAACCTGGTGTATCAATGATTGATAATCCCATTCTTAATAATGGATGATCAATATTAATTAAAGCATGACGCCATGCAGGAATATGGACATATCCCGCTTTTTTGGATGATGATTCTAAAAATTGAATTTCAAAACCCAAACTCTCAGCAGCTTGGATAGTGACTTCTCTGGTTTTTGCCACTTCTTCAAAAGCACGTTGAATGGATTGGGTATTGCTTAAATCCAAATCTAAATGCGCCCAATGTTCTAGCTGACGACGATAAGAAGCCAAGGGGGTCGCACTACTACGTGTTTGAATGGGTAATAATTTAATATAAGGCCCATTAGCTTGAGGATCATAAAACACCTCAGTTGGACACATTGTTGTGCGTCCAATTCGGGTTGGAAACAAGCGCATTTTATAATGACGACCTAAAATCGCATTAATTAACTCAGTTTTACCACGCGAAAACTCTCCAACAAAAGCAAGTAAGATACGATCAGTCGTAAAGGCACGTAATGCCCGAGCCAAACGATCATCTAAATCAACTGAACTCAAGCCTTGCTCATGTAACCATAAACGATAACGTTTAATTTCATTGGCAATCGACAGCTTCCATGCGCTAAATGCTTGTATTCCTGTGAGGAGCTTATCCCCTGTTCGCACCACCTGAGTCACCGATGAACTCCTTGCAATTTTTTATAATCAGAGTAGGAAGAGTAGTGGCATTTTTTATCAATATTCGTTTTTGCCGACTGGTCTCACCGCTTAACAATACAACAGACTGTCGTCTCACTGCAAAAATTTCTGCAAAAAAAGCGCATAACGCATCATTCGCTTTACCATCAACAGGAGGGGCTTGCAAACGCACTTTCAGTGCATCTCCATGTACCCCTATAATTTCTGTTTTTTTAGCATTGGGCTGAATATGTAATGTTAATACATAACCTTCTTTTTGTTGAGTGATAACACTCATTACAAAACGCCCATTTTTGCTAGCGTTTGCACAAAATGACCTAGAACGATTTGAATTATCTGTATCGCTAAAAATGCAACGATGGGTGATAAATCTAAACCACCCATAGGTGGCAATAAACGTCTAAAAGGTGCCAACGCTGGCTCTGCTAATTGTGCAATTAACGCACCAAATGGCGAATGACCAGGACTAATCCAACTTAAAACCACACTAATTAATAACAACCAAAAATAAAACTCAGTTGCCAAATACAATAATTGAATCACTGCGCCCAATAACAAAGGAAAAATAGGCAAAGTCCCTAATCCTTTCAGCAAAGCAATCAGATTCATGCTGACCAGTTGCAATAAAAAAATGAATCCTAATGCGCCTAAATGCCACCCTTTATAAACGGGAATCACCTGTTGGATGGGATTGAGTACAGGTGAAGTCACACGAATAATCCATTGCGAAATTGGATTATAAAAATCTGCGCGTACTAACTGCAACAGAAAGCGCAACCAAAAAACACTAATGGCCAAGCTAAAGACGGTACGAATCAGTAAATCTGCTATTTGTGCACCCATGTTTTACTCCTGCTGTCCCAATATCGTTGCTAATTCTTGACCACGGGCTGCACAAGCAGCTAAAGCCTGAGCAAAAATTTGCTGCATATTAGCTTCATCAAAAGTTGCAATGGCTCGCTCAGTTGTGCCACCTTTAGAGGTAACTCGTTTTCTTAGCTCAGCAGGAGGCTCATCAGAGGTGATAGCCATTTGTGCTGCACCTAATGCAGTTTGTAGGGTTAAGGCTCTTGCGGTTTTTTCGTCTAAACCCAATGCTTTACCCGCACTAATCATCGCTTCCATCACATAAAAGAAATATGCTGGCCCAGAACCCGATACTGCTGTAACGCTATCAATTAATGCTTCATCATCAACCCATAATGTCAAACCAACAGCACCTAATACTGTTTCTGTTTGTTGGCGTTGCTCAAAAGACACTAAAGGACTGGCATATAAGCCTGTTGCACCTGTCTGTACTAATGCAGGCGTATTAGGCATAGCACGAACTATACTTAAATCACCACCTAACCAACGACTCAAACTATCGACGTTAATGCCTGCCGCGATTGAAATAATCAGTGGCTTTTTTTGTTGAATAATCGTTGCTAAAGGTTTTAATACCTCAGCCATCACTTGCGGTTTAACTGATAAAATCACGATATCAGCACGTTCTATGACTTCTTCATTACGAGTTGTCGTAAACATGCCTTGGTCAGCAAAACGCTGTAACTGCGGCAAGTGCATATCTGCCAAAGCAATAGATTTGGGGTTTAAGCCTTTAGCTAATAATCCACCAACCAATGCAGAAGCCATATTACCTGCACCAATAAAACCTATCTTCATCGTCATTTATTTCCTAATTTAAAATTTAGGACAGCCGTTTACCAAAAATTGCTGTTCCCACTCGCACCATCGTTGATCCAGCCGCAATCGCTTGTTCCAAATCATCGGACATTCCCATTGATAGTGTATCAAACACTTGGGCAGATAAATTGGGAATTGTAGCGAGTAATTGCTGACGTAAATTAGCCAATTGCTCAAAAGCTTGATGGTTTCCCGCTTGTGGAATCACCATCAAACCGCGTAGAGATAAACGTGGCAATAATAAAATCTCTTTAACCAAAGATTCTACCTCATTTAATTGACAACCTGATTTACTCTGTTGATCATCAATATTAACCTGAAGACAAATATTTAAGGGTAATAAGTGATCAGGGCGTTGTTTAGATAATCGTTGGGCTATTTTTAGCCGATCAACACTATGCACCCATGCAAAACTTTCTGCCACTTCCAAGGTCTTATTACTTTGTAATGCACCAATTAAATGCCAAGTAATGTCTAAATCTGATAATTGCTGCATTTTTTCTAAGGCTTCTTGAACATAATTTTCACCAAAATGACATTGCCCTGCCTCAAAAGCTGCCCTAATCGTTGCGCAATCTTGTTTTTTACTAACGGCTAATAATTGCACTTCATCGGGATTTCGTCCTACTTTATCGCAAGCTTGATTGACTCGCTGAATAACTTGCTGCAATTGTTGAGAAATTTGTTGCATTCTGACACTATCTCATTCAAAGAATTACGTTACTATTAACTTATGATTCGTAAATAAAAACTCACATGCTCATTGCTATGCAATACGCCTGTTTTATATATAACAATATTGGAGCTAACAATGGATATTACCGAATTATTAGCCTTCTCCGCGAAAAATGGCGCATCTGACTTACATCTTTCTGCAGGCCTTCCACCAATGATTCGTGTTGATGGTGAAGTTCGCCGTATTAATTTGCCAGCGATGGAACATAAAGACGTGCATCGTTTGGTCTATGATATTATGAACGATAAACAACGTCGTGATTATGAAGAATTTTGGGAAACAGACTTTTCTTTCGAAATTCCGGGTGTTTCTCGTTTTCGTGTCAATGCTTTTAACCAAAACCGCGGTGCAGGTGCGGTTTTCCGAACCATTCCTTCCAAAATTTTGAGTATGGATGATTTGGGCATGGGAAAAGTTTTTAAAGATGTAAGCGACTTTCCTAGAGGTATTGTCTTAGTGACAGGTCCAACAGGTTCTGGTAAATCAACGACACTAGCAGCAATGATTGACTATATTAACAGTACTCGTTTTGATCACATTCTGACCGTTGAAGACCCTATTGAATTTGTTCATCAATCGAAAAAAAGCTTGATTAACCAACGCGAAGTTCACCGTGATACACGCGGCTTTAATGAAGCATTGCGTTCGGCACTACGTGAAGACCCTGACGTTATTTTGGTGGGTGAGATGCGTGACTTAGAAACCATTCGTTTGGCATTAACTGCTGCCGAAACAGGTCACTTAGTATTTGGTACATTACATACAACCTCTGCTGCTAAAACCATTGACCGTGTGGTTGACGTATTCCCTGCCGAAGAAAAAGACATGGTTCGTGCCATGTTATCCGAATCGCTACAAGCTGTTGTATCACAAACTTTATTGAAGAAAAATGGTGGTGGTCGTGTGGCTGCCCACGAAATTATGCTTGGCACACCTGCGATTCGTAACTTGATTCGTGAAAATAAAATTGCGCAAATGTACTCCGCGATTCAAACAGGTGGTGCAATGGGCATGCAAACGCTTGATCAATGTTTAAAAAATCTAGTTGGTAAAGGTCTCATTTCACCAGCAGTCGCTCGTTCTGCGGCTAAAATTCCTGAAAACTTCTAAGTGGAGAAACATAATGGAATTTGAAGATTTATTAAAACTGATGGTGGAAAAAGGTGGTTCTGACATGTTCATTACCGCTGGTGTGCCGCCATCAATTAAATTAAACGGAAAAATCGTTCCCATTACTAAAAGCCCTCTCTCTCCTGATATGGCTAGAGAAGTGGTGATGAGTATTATGAGCGAAGATCAACGTCTTGAGTTTCAACGAACTAAAGAGTGTAACTTTGCGATCTCTGCTCGTGGCATTGGTCGTTTTCGTGTCAGTGCTTATTATCAGCGTAACCTTGCTGGCATGGTATTACGCCGTATCGAAACCAAAATTCCCTCTGTAGATGATTTAAAACTGCCCGAAATCATTAAAGATTTAGCCATGACCAAACGTGGCATTATTATCTTTGTTGGCGCAACAGGTACTGGTAAATCCACGTCTTTAGCCGCGATGATTGGTCATCGTAATGCCAATAGCCGTGGACATATCATCACCATCGAAGACCCGATTGAGTTTTTACATACCCATCAAGGTTGTATTGTTAGTCAACGTGAAGTAGGTTTAGATACTGAATCCTTCGAAATTGCCTTAAAAAACACCTTGCGCCAAGCACCTGATGTCATTTTGATTGGCGAAATTCGTACCCGCGAGGTGATGGACTTTGCCATTGCCTTTGCTGAAACGGGCCATTTGGTATTAGCCACCTTACACGCCAACAATGCTAACCAAGCACTCGATCGTATTATTCACTTCTTTCCTGCCGATAGACATGGCCAATTGTTTATGGATTTATCCTTAAACCTCAGAGGGGTTGTTGCACAACAATTAGTCCCAACACCTGATGGTAAAGCTCGCCGTGCATGTATTGAAGTCTTGCTGAATACACCATTAATTAGTGATTATATCCGTAAAGGTGAAGTGCATTTGCTCAAAGAGTTAATGAAAAAATCACGTGAATTGGGGATGCAAACCTTCGACCAAGCGTTATACGATTTATATTCTTCTGGTGAAATTACTTATGAAGATGCATTAAAACATGCTGACTCACCAAATGATTTACGATTAATGATTAAACTTGGCAATAATAGCGATGCTCGCCATTTAGATCAGGCAACACGTAGTTTGAGTATTCAAGGCTCTGACGATCATTAACCTCAAGCTCCATAGCTGTTGACGTTTTCAAAACGCCAACAGCCCATACTTACTTGTCTTGCTGTTGTAATTTAGTCCAAATATCCTCTACTTGCTGATCTGTGGTTTGCATCATTAATACTTGTTGCTGACTGACTTTTTGAGTCGTTTTTAATTGCCGTACATAACGCCGACAATGACGACACACAGCCAAATGCAGGCGAAATTGTATCCGTTGCCATTTCGTCAACTCATCAGCCAAATAAGCATCTGCTTGCTCTACAAGCTCTCGACACCTCAACATAGCAGACCTTCCTCATGTTTGTTAATGACCGCTAATAATTTTAGTCTAGCCCTATGCAATAAAACGCGCACATTTGCTTCTGTTATCTGCAAATTTTCGGCAATTTCTTTAAACTCTAAATCAGACTGATCTCTTAATAACCAAACCAAACGTTGAGCCTCTGGTAGTTTATTAAGCTCTTGTTGCAATAAAGTCGCTAACTGTTGTCTTGCCAATATTTCTTCTGGTGTTTCTGCTTGCCAATGCGCCAAAGGATCATGCCAATGACCACTATCATCAAAACGCTCAGCAAGAGGCATCGTTTCTGCTAAAACTTGATCTAAAGATAAAGCAACACGGCTCTTTTCATAACGACAACGACCATAAGCTGCATTGACAGTAATACGTGTTAGCCATGTTTTTAAGCTAGCTCTACCCTCAAAATTGGGCAAAGCCTTAAATGCTTGCAACCATGCTTCTTGTACAACATCTTCAGCACCATCACCCACAATCGTCCGCGCAATACTTACCAAACGACTATGATGCTCTTGAATAAATTGTCGACAAGCAACAGCCTCTCGCTGAATCAGCTTTGTGATTAATATCTGTTGAGCTTGTTCCATTTGTTATTAAAACTCTAAAAAATATCATTGATGAGGATATAACAAGAAATAGCTACTCAGCCAGTTTAAATCGAATAAATTTACCTACAGCTCCAAGTCATTACTATTTAGATATTTTTAAGACAAGTTTGTTACATGACCTACCCAATAAAGATAGATTACGGCATGATTAGATGGTGATATTTTAAGGACGTGGATTATGCGTAAATTCTGTTATTTAGTCGCTTTAATGTTTGCATCTACTACATTTGCTGCAGATATTTCCTTGACAATGCATGCAGAAAAAGAAGTACCAGTTACTATTCAAGGTTCTGTTGTACCAATGCTTAAACCTGTCCGTAAAGTCAATGTTGGTGACACACTAGTTATTACCTTACGTTATAAAAACAACGAAAATCAAGAAGCTTATAACGTCAATATTGATAATCCCATTCCTGTGGGTACACGTTTTATATCGGGTTCAGGAGCGGGTAAAGGTGCCGTTTTTTATGTCTCTTATGATAATGGCGAATCCTATGAAGAAGATATCCGTGTACATAACAAGCCTGTCACCCATGTACGCTGGAGCTTTGAAAATTTAGCGGCTAATGCCGAAGGAGAAGTCAGCTTTAATCTAAAAATAGAAAAAGCTGACCACCAATTAATGCGTTAATTATCTAAAGTCACACTAAATCGCACTTGTCCTTGCTGACTAGGTGCTAAAGTACCTGTCATGTTCCACTGAATTTGTGGTGCACTGATATTAGGCACACACAAAGTTAAATTAGCTGGTAAAGGCATCACACAACTTGCGACAGGACTGTGCGTAAAAGCTGGCACACTGTCATTAATCACAATATTGCTTAAGTTATCGGTACCATTATTACTATAAGTGATTGTGTAGGTGATTGTTTCACCAGGTAATGCAGTTGCTTTATCAACCGCTTTATGTAGAAACAAAGTATTTGTTCCACCTACGCCAACCGTAGTGGTATCTGTGCGCGTTAACACTTCAGTTACGGTCGGTGTTAGCACATCATAAATAAAGCTTGAACTGACAGTGACAACATTAAATGCGCCTTGTGTGGCATTGGCAGGCACAAACTGCTTCACAATCAAACAAATAGTATCATTTGCAGCAACGGTATAATTTCCTGAAACTAATGGCTCACCTGCATCCAAAAGAGCATCACAATCGGTATCTCGATACAAGACTTCTGACCACAATAAAGTATTAGGACTAGCCGCTGAACTAATACTAAACGATACTACACCATCTGTACCTGCAAAAAATTGATGAGCGTAAGTCACTGTTGTATTAGGTTGCGTTTGTTGATTGCCGTCTGTGTATAAAGCAGTTCTAGCCACATCAGCAAAATTTACTCCCGTATAGGTCACACCATCTGTATAGCTAAATTGTGTTCTATCTAAACTGATATTATAACTACCACCTGTTGTGCCTGCACTCCCCCCTGTGTTGCGATAACCTGATAAATTTTGCTCAACAACACATAAGGTTGCACCTGTAGCTAATGCGGCAGGAACAATTAACTGATAATCACCTGTACCGTTAGTTTGAGTTACCGCGTATTCTGTACCTGCACAATTGGTCAATCTTACTAATACATTAGCAATACCCACTTCGCTACCATTTTGTAGGCCGTCATTGGGAGTGCCTGTGCCTAAGCCATTATCTGCAAATACTCGTCCACGAACAATACCATCTAATACAGTGACATCGGCTGTATCAGTGTTATCGCTAGTGTTTGGGTCGGGTGTAGAAGCTGTTACCGTGGCACTATTGCTTTGTATGCCCCCTACAGTTGCAATTGCGACTAATGTTACTTGAGCCGTTCTAGCATAAGGGACTAATCCTAAATTACAGGTGACTACCCCTGCACTATGGCTACATGTTCCTTGAGAAGCGGTATAAGAATCAAAAACAACTCCAGTAGGTAAGGTATCGGTAATCACCGTGTTAGAGGCATTCACTGGGCCATTATTGGTGACTTTTAGATAATAAAAGACCGCATTACCTGCAATAACAGGATCAGGAGTCGCTAATTTGCTAAATGCTAAATCTGCACCTAGTTGTACAGTCGTGTTTTCAGAAACACTGTTATTAGCTAAATTACTATCGTTTTCTGTGGCAATCACACTGACTGAATTAGTATCTGTACCAATCACAGGAGCACTCATATCAATCGTGATGGTTGCTGAGCTTCCAGCCTCCAAATTACCTAAATTACAGGTCATTACATTAGCAACTGGTGCACCACAACTACCTTGAGAGGGGGTCGCATTTTGATACGTTAAATAAGTAAAAGGCAAATTCTCAGTCACTACAACATTGGTTGCTACGGAAGGCCCTTGATTACTTACAGTCACTAGATAAGTCGCTGTGCCAAATTGGGCAACAGGGTCTTGGACATCAACTTTGTTAACCAATAAATCAATTGACGCAGGGGTCAAGGTGACGCTTACGCTAGAAGTATTATTAGCAGGCACTCTATCGGTAATATCGCTGCTTACCGTTGCCGTATTAACAATTGGTGAAGCAGCTGTACTAGTTGGCCGAATAACTATAGTAACTGCTTGTGATGCGCCGTTATTAAAACTTGCCCATGTACACTGTATTTGCCCAGCACTCGGAGTGTTCTGTACACAGATACCTCCGCCTGTTGCTGACACAGAGCGTACATCGACATTAGCAGGCAAGGTATCGACCATAACCACATTTGTTGCGGTATTAGGACCATTATTTCGCGTTGTAATGGTGTAGCTCAAATCTTGACCTATTGCGACTGAGGCTCTAGAAGCCACTTTACTGACTTGCAAATCAGCCGAAGGTAACACGTCTATAGGCACAGTACTGCTATTGTCACTTAAATCTGGGTCGGCAACGGTAGCGGTGGGTTGAAAGTTAATCGTGGCGGTATTATTACGTGCTAAACCCACTGTACGTGGCGTAACAGTAACATTAAACGAGGTTGAAGCACCCACAGCAAGTCCATTTTGATAAGTACAGACAAAAGGATCAGCACCACCTGTTCCAGACGTTGTACACGTCCAACCATTTGCTGCACCTGTGTTAGAAATATGCGTTGCATCTGGATTAGGACGCATATCATCAATGAGCTGAATCTCTCCTGTCGCTCCTGCGGGGACAGGATTACTGCCATTATTAGTGATGGTAAAGGTATAAGTATAAGTATCACCAAAATACACAGATGGCGTTGAAACCGTTTTAGTAATTGCCAAATTAGCATCTGTTAAAACAGTAGTCGTTTCGCTAGCCGAATCATTACTACTAACAGGATCATTAGCGATTATCACTGTTGCATTATTAGTCACAGAACTACCAGAATCCGCTCGTAAGACAATATTAATATCATCTGTTTCATTGACTCTAAAACGAAGATTAGTATTACTGTCATTGACTGTACGGGTACAAGTAATCGTTGTTGGGCCAGCTAAGCCTCCTGGAGGAATAGGTGTACACGTCCACAATTCACTTGCATTCACAGGCGTTACAGACATCACTGTTGCATTACTAGGAATATAATCATTGATAGTAATCACCCGCCCTGTTGGTGCATGACTTGGCCCACGGTTCAAAATCCGTAAGCGATATGTCACATTACCCGTCATCGCAACAGGATCTGGGCCATAACCTGCTACACTACTATCTATTTTAGTAATACTTGCATCTTGATAAACACCTGGCCCGCCACCTGTACTAAAAATATCAATAACATCCTCAGAATGATTATTGACCATATTTGGATCAGATAAAGGCGAAGCAATATCCACAACATTCGTTTTAGTACCTGTGCTTGTTGAGCTAGCTCTAAGGACGAGTACACCACTTGAAACAGCCAGACCATTACGAGTACAAGTAAATGTTCCAGTAATCGGTGGTGTTGGACATGTCCAACCAGCTGGTGTTGGTATAGAATCAATCTGAATGCCAGCAGGCAATTGCTCAGTAATCGTCACTGTGGTTCCCGTTGGAATCGCACCAGGCCCTAAATTCCAAAAAGATAATCGATAATCAAATGACGTTCCCAATAACAAGGTATCAACATTAGTAGTACTGCCTGCAAAAGTACTTGCTTTGGTTATTTGCAAATCAGAAGAGGCATTTACCGTACGAGTAATAGATGATGTATTGTTACCAGATACGGGATCTGTTAAGCCCACTAATCCCACAGTTGCCGCATTGGTGATATTTCCTGCTGATTGCGGCTGATAATTAAAAGTAATATTGGCTAAATTTAGAGTAGTCGTTAAGGTATTTGTAAAAGGACTCGTTGATGTACACACCAAAGTAACGGGATTAGCAACACTCACCGTAAAGGGTACAGCAACAGGTGTTGTCAGTGCTGGTGGGACAAAATAGCCACATGACCACGTTCCAGAAGCTAGCGGCACTATCGTGGGATTTGTTGTTACCGTAATAGTATTTGGCAAAGGATCTGTAATGCGTACCGTTGCGCCTGTGGTATCACCAACAACCAAACGTGGTTGTACTGTATATGTATAAGTTTGCCCTGCTCCCAATGGACTATTAGCACTATTACTTTTACTGATTGTTAAATCTGCAGCTTGATTAATGGTTGTCGGCTGCGTAATTGTATTATTGGACGTATTATTGTCAGCCATTGTTGAGCTAACAGTTGCTTGATTTACCAGTGTACCTGTACTTGTTGATAGCACAGGAACCGTAATCGTATTCGTATTCGTATTTACTGCTAATGCACCAGTACGAGTACAAGTGACATTAACAGGTCCATTTTGCGGAAAACTTGAGCCTCCTGAACTAGAACAAGTCCAACCTGTTCCTGAGGGTAATGACACTAAACGCATCCCCCAAGGGAATATTATCAACAACGGTAATAACATCTGTGCTACTAAGAGCCTGAGGGCCATTATTGCGTGGTGTTAAAATATAGTTATAACTTTGGCCTTGTACGACAGGGTCTGCACTGTCTGTTTTAGTAATGCTCATATTAGCACTAATAGTGACTGTTGTTGCATCAATATCACTGTCATTCGTAGCATTGCTGTCAGGCTCGTTTCGTGTGGCTGTTGCGGTATTATTAATCGTACCTGCGGTATTTGGAACGGTAACCACAATGGTGACTGTTGCCCTTTCGCCATTCACTAAATCGCCTATATTACACGTCGTAGTAGTTGTCCCTGAACAGGTTCCTTTTGTGGTTGTCCGAGAAACAAAGGTTGTACCTGCTGGAATAGTATCGGTTAAGACCACACCAGTCGCATCGTCAGGGCCATTATTAGTTACTGCTATGGTATAAGTTAATAATCCGCCTGCGGCAATAGGGTCTGGGCTATCACTTTGGTTAACGACAATATCGACTAATGCCGCATAAGCCTGCTGTGCCATCATCACACAAGCCAACAACAATAGTTTTGCTGCCCACGCTAATACCTTATTCACGATATACTCGCTTGCTTAGCCTTAACCAAACTAACTTTACTGGCAAAGTATCTACCTCCTGTTTTGATACTTAACAAGTATCTCTGGAACAGGATAGGTTATTTTTTGGACTTTTTAGGTGCTTTTTCAAGCACTTTTTTAGATGTTGAACTACGTACAGCTTTCAATTTTTTCGCCTCTTTCGCTTTACGCATCTCTTCAACAACAATATCGCCTGT
>NZ_CALETI010000433.1 GCF_937920075.1 uncultured Agitococcus sp. | reverse complement strand
AAGCCAGTTATGTGGTCATTTTTATTGCCATGTTAATTTATAGTTTGGGAAGTTTGCGTATTTTTACTACTTTATTAATTGGTCTATTTTCGGCTTTATTAGCGTTAACAATTATTAGCACTATTGGTTTACCTGTTGAATATGGGCAATTTGCTCAGTATGCAGGCTTATCAAATGTGATGGGATTTTTAATTGCCTCTATGTTAGATCAACGCGATAGAAAAGGTTTTTTACAAGCACGTTTAATTGATATTGAAAAACAACAACTTAATCAACTAAGTCAAGAAATGGCGCGTTTATCACAAGAAGATGGTTTAACAGGTTTGGCAAATAGACGTCATTTTAATGAAACTTTGGCGAGGGAGTGGGCAATTGCAGAACGAGAAAAACAATCCATTGCCTTGATTTTCATCGATGTTGACCACTTCAAACCTTACAACGACACCTATGGTCATTTAGAAGGTGATAAAGTGTTAAGCCAAGTAGGTAAAACGCTCAAAAATATGGCCAAACGTCCTGCGGATTTGGCGGCACGTTATGGTGGCGAAGAATTTGTATTGTTGTTGCCTAATACCACTATTGAAGGGGCTTTTGCATTAGCACAAGAAGTTCGACAAGCCATTGATGATCTAGCAATTCCTCACAAAAGCTCAAAAGCTTCTAAATGTGTTTCGGTCAGTATTGGTTTATCATCTTTAGTGCCAAATGGCCAAAATACGATTAGTACACTGATAGATAATGCTGATGAAGGAGTTTATGCAGCGAAAAAAGCAGGAAGACATAGAATTAGAGTTTACCCTGTCCCAGAAGAGATTGCTCAACGTAAAGAAACAATGATGAATAACTTGAATATAAAAAAATCCTAGTGAAAACTCTCATAGTCAATAGCACGGTAAATGGCGTAAAATAGGACGTTTTTTTCAAAGGCTTAAAGGTAAGAAAACATGGCAGAGATTAAAAAGGTTGTCTTAGCATATTCGGGCGGCTTAGATACATCCGTGATTGTAAAGTGGTTACAAGAAAACTATAACTGTGAAGTGGTAACATTTACGGCTGATATTGGTCAAGGTGAAGAAGTAGAGCCTGCACGCGCCAAAGCACAAGCGATGGGTGTAAAAGACATCTATATCGAAGATTTACGCGAAGAATTTGTCCGTGATTTCGTGTTTCCCATGTTTCGTGCGAATGCCATTTATGAAGGCGAGTATTTATTAGGTACGTCGATTGCACGTCCATTAATTGCTAAGCGTTTAGTTGAAATTGCTCAGGAGCAAGGCGCAGATGCGATTTCTCACGGTGCAACAGGTAAAGGAAATGACCAAGTTCGTTTTGAATTAGGTGCTTATGCTTTAACCCCCAATATTCGCGTGATTGCTCCGTGGCGTGAATGGGATTTAACCAGCCGTGAAACATTAATGAATTATGCCGCCAAACATAATATTCCTATTGATTTCAATAAAGCAGGCAAAAAATCACCTTATTCAATGGATGCAAACTTATTGCATATCTCCTATGAAGGTGGTGGCTTGGAAGACCCATACTGGGAACCAGAAGAAGACATTTGGCGTTGGACAGTTAGCCCAGAAAAAGCACCAGATCAACCAGAATATGTTGAATTAACCTATCGTGGTGGCGATATTGTGGCGATTAACGGTACAGAAATGACACCTGCCCAAGTATTAACTCAATTAAATGCTGTAGGTGGTAAACACGGTATTGGTCGTTTAGATTTAGTTGAAAATCGTTATGTGGGCATGAAGTCACGTGGTTGTTATGAAACACCAGGTGGCACAATTATGATGAAGGCTCACCGTGCAATTGAATCGATTACTTTAGATCGTGAAGTTGCGCATTTAAAAGATGAGTTGATGCCACGTTATGCCAGTTTAGTTTATAACGGTTACTGGTGGAGCCCTGAGCGTCAAATGTTGCAAACCATGATTGACGAATCTCAGCGTTATGTAAACGGTGTTGTACGTGTTAAATTGTACAAAGGTAATGTGTATATTGCGGGTCGTAAATCTGACGATTCGATTTTTGATGCCAATATTGCCACCTTTGAAGATGACCGTGGTGCATATAATCAAAAAGACGCAGAAGGCTTTATTCGCTTAAACGGTTTACGTTTACGTATTGCCGCAGGTAAAGGCCGTAAGTTGCTGTAATTTTTAGAATTATATAACATATAAAAACGGTATTTGCTGTCATGGCAAATACCGTTTTTTTTAGGGAAATTCTTGCTGTGTTAAAGCATATTTTATTAGTTGAAGATGATGAAGCAATTGCCCAAACTTTGATTTTTAGTTTACAACGTGAAGGATGGCAAGTTCAGTGGTGTGCTTTAGGACAACAAGCATTAGACTATGTGGCACAACACCCCGTTGATTTTATTATTTTAGATGTGGGCTTGCCTGACATTAATGGCTTTGATTTGTGTCGTCAAATTCGTCAACAATATCAAACTCCTTTATTATTTCTGACAGCACGTAATGATGAAGTGGAACGAATTATCGGTTTAGAAATTGGTGCTGATGATTATTGTGCAAAACCATTTAGCCCGCGTGAATTAGTATCTCGTATTAGGGTAATTTGTCGTCGTCTGCAACCTCAAGCAACACCTATACATAGCAATAGTCTTGCTAAAATTTGGCAACATGATCCCGAAAAATTGCAGATTAGCTATCATGGTCAATTACTAAATTTAACACGTTATGAATATCGTTTATTAGAAGTTTTATTAAAACAACCCGAGCGAGTTTTGAGTCGTCATCAATTAATGCAAGCGGCATGGGAGCATCCCGATCATAGTTTAGAGCGTACTATCGATACACATATTAAAGTGTTACGTCAAAAACTGAAAAATATTCATGACGATGAAGTGATTAAAACTCATCGTGGGATTGGTTATAGTTTGGCAAAATATTAATGTCTATTTTTTTACGAATTTGGTTAGTATTTTCACTGGTATTAGTGGTCGGAGCATACTTAACCATTAAAACCTTGCAAGAAGAAATAAAACCTAGTGTTAGACAAGCTATTGAAGACACTTTAGCCGATAATGCCAACATCATTGCTGCTTTAGTAGCTGATGATGTCAAAACAGGAAAAGTTGATACTCCCGAGTTTAGAGAAAAAATAATAGAGGTTTTACAACGGCCTTTGCGTGCGCAGATTTGGCAATATCAAAAAGAAAATGTCGCCCAACATATTTATATTACCAATGATAAAGGGATTGTGTTATTTGACTCACAAGGCATAGCAACAGGCAAAGATTATTCTCGATGGAATGATGTTCGACGTACTTTAGACGGAAAATACGGCGCACGTACCACTCGTCAAGACCCTAAAAATGAACTCACATCGACTATGTTTGTGGCTGCACCCATTATTGACCAACAAAAAATTATTGGTGTTGTTTCTGTTTCTAAAAAAAGCCAATTGTTGCAACCTTTTATCGAACGAGCCCAAGAGCAAATGTTAAAACAGG
>NZ_CALETI010000432.1 GCF_937920075.1 uncultured Agitococcus sp. | reverse complement strand
GGCGAGTTTCCACGTTATGCGGACGCGAAGATCCCAGACAATGCAGGAGTCACAGCGCAAAATATGCGGCTGGATAGTGGTGTGCTAAAGCCTTTGAATGGATATACACAGGGCGCAACACTGGCATTAACTGGCCACAACATTAACTCTATCCACTTGTGGAAGGTAGGCGGTAATGCGTATTGGTTGCGTTTTGCTGACAATGTTAATGTCATTCGTTCGCCTATTGCTGACGATGCTTATAGCCGTATTTATTGGAGTGGCGATACTCGTATGGGCGGTTCGCTTCTGTATTCTTATGCTGGAGCAGTCAATGCAGTAACTGGTGGAGGCGGCACAGAGTATCCTAATAACTATTACAAGCTAGGCATACCTGCACCAAAAAATAAGCCAACAACCGTATTAGCGTCAGCAGCACCTACGGATGATGTCAGCGCATCGGCTAGATTTTATACCTATACCTACATTGGTAAATTAGGCGAAGAATCCGCGCCCTACGCACCACTGTTAAATGACCCATCACCACCCGTTGCGCTTATCTGCCCAAATGCAGGGGCAACCGTTCATATTAGCGGACTTGTATTTGATGTATCAGCAGATACAGGGCGCGAAATTGAAGCGGTACGCTTATACCGTACCATTGTTGGCTCAACAGGTAATTCTGATTATTTGTTTTTAGATGAAATACCA
This sequence comes from uncultured Agitococcus sp., assembly GCF_937920075.1. Classification (GTDB taxonomy): domain Bacteria; phylum Pseudomonadota; class Gammaproteobacteria; order Pseudomonadales; family Moraxellaceae; genus Agitococcus. The sequence goes on along the minus strand of NZ_CALETI010000432.1, from coordinate 2,796 downwards.
AAAGCTGACATATTGGGAAGTAGCGGCAAATACTTAGGCGGTAAATACGTTGACTCTGTTGCTGATGACGGGCTATCTGAATCATTGCCTACGTCAACATGGGACGAGCCAAGAGACGGAATGTATAGCTTAGGTTTAACAGCCTATGGTGTGGCTTATGCAGCTAAAGGGAAGATAGTTTGTTTAAGTGAACCATTTGTCCCTTACGCATGGCCAAGAAATTACGAATTAACGTGTGATAACGATATTGTGGCTATTGGCCATTACGACAGTTATTTGATTGTAGGCACAAAAGGCCGACCCGTTATGATTACGGGTATTGACCCACAGAACATGAGCCAAGCCGAGCTACCCATCATCGAGGCGTGTGTATCGGCGCGTTCAATGGTGAACATGGGTGCATACGCGATATACGCCTCGCCCAATGGCCTTGTCATGGCTTCGGGTGGCAATGCTCAGTTAATTACCGAAGGTGTGATTACAGGCCGCGAATGGGCTAACTACACCCCATCAAGTATTCATGCTTACGAGTATCGTGGTCTGTATATTTTCTTTTGGTACACGGACAGCACTCACAAGGGCGGCTTTATCTTTAATCCACGCGCTCCAAGTGAAGGGTTTATCAGTCTTAGTGCATGGTTTGTGTCGGGTTATCGAGATATTGAGACAGATACGCTTTGGCTGATTGATAGCAACAAGATATTGTTCTCGTTTGATACTGATACCACCAACAAATTAACCATGACTTTTAAGAGTAAGTTGTTTTCATTTGCTCAATTTAGGCGGTTCTTGGCAGGGCAAGTGCTTGCTAAGTCTTATGCAGGCATGACGCTAAAAATATATGCCAATAACACACTTATCCACACACAAACAGTGACTAACAGAACAGCGTTTAGATTGCCGTTAGTGCCTATCGCTGAATTTTGGCAGTTGGAATTATCAACAGTTGATGAAGTGCGCGAGATTTCTATTTCTGAAACTATGCGCGAACTAGGTAACGAACAGTAAAGGGTAAGAATTATGGCGAACAATTTAAAGCTTTCAAATGCGTCTGTTAATGCAGAGGCCGATGCGTTATCGGTATTGCTGGATAATGGCTATTTGCGTATTTATGATGGCACACAACCGACTAATGCAGATACCGCACTAGGCGCACAAGTGTTATTAGCAGAATTACGGTTTAATGCTGATGCTGCGCCTGTTGCAGTGAATGGTGTGTTGACGTTTAACGCAATTACTCAAGATTCCAATGCTAACAACTCAGGCACAGCATCATGGTTTCGTGCATTAAAGTCTGACGGCTCTACAGTGATGTTTGACGGAACTGTCGGCACAAGTGGTTGCGACCTGAATATTGCTACAACATCTATTGTTGCAGGCGCAATTGTGGGCGTGACTTCATTCGTTTACACCGTCAATAAGGGTTAATCATGAGTGCCGATCAATCAATTCAATCTGTAAGCATTGATGCTTATGAGCAAATTGATGGCACTTGTTCGTTATCTCAAATTATTCAATCTGTTAGTGTTGATGCTTACGAATCATTAAGTGGTACTGCGGCTTTATCTCAGGCAATCCAATCTGTTAGTGTTGATGCTTTTTTTAATCATCAAAGCGCAATACAGGCTATTCAAAGCCTTAACGCTCAAGCATTTATTCAAATAAACGCCACAATCTCAGCCACTCAAGCAGCGCAGTCTATTGCTATCAATGCTTGGTATTATGATATTGCAATTACAGGCAATCTTGCACAGTCTCAGCAATCAATGTCTGCCAGTGCATTTTTACGCATTGATGCACAGATGACACTGACGCAGCCAAGCCAATACATGACCGCAACAGCATATAACTTAGTTATTACCGCGCCATCACCCATTGTTGTGATGACCCGTGACAGAATCCTTCGCAATATCCGCAACAGAGGAAGCCGCTAATGTTTGGTCGTCGTCGTGATATTCAAATTCCTAAAGTACCTGTATCGGGTGATAAGGCAACACAGAGTTGGATGACGGCAGTAGGGTCAATGCTGTCTAAATATATTGGTGGTGGTAGCAATGACCGCTTAGTGTCGGCAGGCGAATTGATTGATGCAGGTTTAGCAGGTACGGGAACAGGTGGGTTTTTAACTTTGCCACCAAGAAATTTAACGAAGCCGCCCAAAGTAACAGGACTTACGGCTAATGGCGCACTAGCCTCTATTTTTGTTGGTTGGCACAATCCGTCATTTAGCAATTATGCCTATACCGAGTTATGGCGTGCTGATATTGACGACATTGGACAGGCAGTATTGATTGCCAGTACAGCCGTCGAAAGTTATACCGATAATGTGGGTAGTGCTGCGACTAAATACTATTGGGCAAGGGCGGTATCAGATCAGGGCGTAAAAGGTGATTTTAACGCAGCGAGTGGCACAAAAGGCACAACCAGTTTAGACCCTGATTATGTGATGCAGGTTTTAACGTCAAGCACATGGAAGCCTAATACTACTTACTATCCGTTTCAGTATGTGCGTCCCACGATAGAGAACGGCTTTCAATATGCAGCGGTAGATGGTGGCAAGTCTGGAAACATTGAACCGACTTGGCCGACAACCATTAACGCAACGGTTGGTGATGGAACAATCCAATGGACTGCTGTTCCTGTTGATGAGCGAATCCCTTTTGTACTTGGCACATTAGAAGATGGTACGCCTGCTGTGTTTATGGATACGGCTTATATTAAGAACGCGAGTATTACCAGTGCGAAGATTAGTGAGTTAATTGCGGATAAAATTGAAACAGGTAATTTGATTGCTGA
>NZ_CALETI010000431.1 GCF_937920075.1 uncultured Agitococcus sp. | reverse complement strand
AAATATCTTCTGAAACATGAAATTTATAGGGGGTTAATTCGGTATCCATCACAGCTTGAGTACGAATAGCATCTTGCAAAGTTTCGCGTAACTCTGCATCATCAACATCTTTTGTTTGATGATGAACTTCTTTTTCAATCGCATTAGCATAAGCTCTTAATGCGCCTTGCATAACCGCTTCACGGCGATGAATTGAACCTGCACCGCAACAAAACGAAGCATTTGCCCAATTACGACGTCGTTGAATAATGTCATAAAACATTTGTGGATCATTCACAAAGGGGTCTCGTCCTAATTGAATCGGGCCAACGACTTTTTCTAAGCCTCGTCCTGCATAATAACCCAAACGCCCTGCGTATTTTTGCCACACATCAGGCAATGGTTTGCCTTCTGGAATATCATAAAACCATTGTGGGGTTTGTACCCATGCCACTTTTGGATCACGAAAATAACCCAGTGTATCTTCTAAAATAGTCGGAAAAACACGAGTGTCAGCATCACAAATCACAATAAAATCACCATGGGTTTTTTCCATGGCATTACGCAAGTTTCCTGCTTTAAAACCAATATTATTACTACGAGTGATATACCCCACTCCCTCTTCATCACATACAGCTTTCATAGAAGCTCTGCGACCATCATCCAAAACAAATATTTTATAATCAATATAATGAGGATAATTTACATTTTTAGCATCTTTAATAGACAGTCTGACTAATTCTTCTTCTTCGCTATAGGTTGCAATAAATAAATCAACACTGACAGGTCTATCTTCATGATCATCTAGCGCGTGAGCTAAACAGTCACTTATCGTTTTTGGCGGTTCTTGTTGTGGATAATCTTTAACTTTCCATAAATTAAATGCAAACAAAAACAGACCAAAATAAGCACACGTCTCCGCAAAGGCTAGAGGAATAGCAAACCACAAGGCATCATAATTTAAAGATGCTGTCCATCGCCAATAAATATAATTGCCACCTAACACTAAGGCAATCACCGCTAAAAACTGCCAAACAAGCTCTATATATGGACGATGCGGAACTGGCTCTGGTGGTTTACGATGCTCGAATTTTTCAAAATAAAAAGCCATAACATATCCTATTAGGCAAAACTGTTTTTATTCAACAACAAACTCAAAACTATTATTACTGATTATCTTTTTTTGCTGGCTTAATATTGCCTCTAAACGATAACTCCCTTGAGACAAACCTCGCCATTTTAATTCCCATTCAGGATTTGCTTCATCTGCCATTAAATTAATCTCTTTTTGTCCTTCTTTTATCACTTTATTGGCTAATAATAAGCGATAACGCAATTTTAACGATGGATAATCTTGCCAAGTATCATTAATCGACCATAACATAAAACGTGCTTCATCGTTGGTTTTTAGTTTATCAACATCCCATTCTATGCTTGCCAAAACTGGCTGATAAGCTTGTTTTAATGCCCAATACCCTGCTTTAGCTTGACGCGTATAATCCATGACGCCCCAATTAATAGAAGGCCATGTTTCATTAAACATAAATTGGAACATAGCAGCAACAGGTTGATAACGTTGCCTGCGATATGACTCACCTGCTAATTGAGTGAGCTTTGCTTGATATTCTTGAGAGTTTTTGACAAAACTTTCTAATGAATCACCACGACTAATGCCCGCATTTTTAAAGGTTTCTTGCACTTGAAAATTATGGTAATCCCAACTTTTCCACATCGGGTCTTTGGCATCTAGGGTTCTTGGCCATAAATCACTGGCAGGAATAATCTTTTTTAAACGTGCAACATCGGGCAAAGCTTGTGCGCCAAACTCACTGACAATCGTTACTTTACTACGTTTGGCATGCTCTTTCCAATTACCAGAATACCATCCCATCCATAAATGTTCATCGGTTGCTGAGTAATCATGACTGTAACGTGTTTTATCAGTTGCCAAAACAGCACCAACAGCATCCGTTAAATAACGATTTTGCTGTGGCTTATAATCTGGATATTTATACTTCATCCACGGCGCATTCCACGGTGGTTCGTTATGACCAGACCATGCAAAGATTGATGGATGATGACGTAATACAGTCAACATTGCTTTAGCTTGTCTTACTGCTTCATTGGCAAATTCGGGACTATCATCATAACCCCACTGCAAAGGAAAATCTTGCCAAACTAACATACCCAATTCATCAGCAAGCTCATAAAAGTCTTGGCCTGCAATATGCGCATGGACACGAACGGCATTAATATTCGCTTGCTGCATCAACACTAAATCACGTTGATAATCTTGACGCTTAACCTCGCCTAACCACGGCGAGGCAATATAGTTTGTGCCTCGTAAAAACAATCGCCGACCATTGATATAAAAAGCAAACTGATCATCATCGTAACGTATTGTTCTTAGCGCAAAACGCTGAGTCATGCTATCCAATAATTGATTCTTTTCATCAACCAAATCAATCTTGAGACGATAAACAGCAGATTCTCCATAACCTTGAGGCCACCACGTTTTTAACTGATTAACTAATACAGATTGAGAAATTTGATATTGATTTTCGCTCACTTTGACTAATTGACTAGCATCAATATCTATATTGACTGGCGGTTTATTGTCTTTACCATTAATTTGCTCTATGGCGATTTTAGCTTTTAATGCTTGGGGCTGAGCTATCGACAGTTGTAATTGTATTTGTAAGGCTAAGTTATCAACTTTATCCGTGAGAATGGCATCTTTTATGACGGGTTCAACAGTCAAATGTTGAATACTGAGTTGGTCAGAGAAATGCAACCAAACCTCTTGCCAAATTCCACCCGAGTTTGCGTCTTGCCCATTGACCGACCATGCACCAGCAGGCCGCGTATCATGATGATTTAAAACACCCTTAATTTGGCGTTTTTTTAATGACCATACCTTTTCGATGGGTTCATAAGGACTATCCACTCTTACGACTAATAAATTATCTTGTTTTTTTAATAATCCTGTTACATCAAAATTAAATGGTTCAAAATATCCTTCATGAAAACCCAAGTATTGACCATTCAACCAAACATCAGCAGCATAGTCCACCGCTTTAAAATGTAACGTAGCTTGTTTTGTGTCTAAATTATCACCTAAATTAAACGTTTTTTTATGCCAAACAGCCCCTGAAAAATCCAAACCAGCAGAATACCAGTTATTAGGGATAGTAATTTTTTGCCATGAATCACGTTGTAAATGACTTTTAGAAGACGGTAAATAAATATCAGCTGGTTTTAGATTGGCTGTTTGATACCACCAATCTCCTGCTAAGCTAATATCTGTCACAGCCCAAACATTGTCTAAAAAAGCTAAATTTAATATGAATAGCTTAGTTATCTGCCTGAACATGTGTTGACTCTGTTATTAGCTTTTTTTTGATCAAACGTAAGGTATTGCCTGTTTCGTCATGGCTATATTGCACTTCATCCATAACCGCTTTAATCAAAGATAAACCCATCCCTGAAGTTGGCCACCCTTCTATATCCTCAGCAATATAATCAAATACAGAGCCATCTGCCGCATCTAAAGCATCGGCAGGCATTGGAATTCCTTGATCAAAAATGGTAATTGCTAATAACTGATCTGTAGAATACAACGTTATTTCAATTAATGCGTCTGGTGATTTATTTAAACCATGCTTAACAACATTAGTGACAGCCTCAACAACAGCTAGTTCTATTTCTGTACAAGCCATCATTTCTAAGCCAAACTCGTCTGCCAATACTCGTATTGTAACCCCCAAAGTACTGACATCAGGCAACCTTGCCCTAATAGTTAACTTAATTTGAGAGTCATGAACACTCATCATTACTGTCCTTTGTTGGCATTAACGTTAATTATGTCTAGCATATCAAACTACGATAATCGTGATATAGCATCAGGCTCAGATGCAGTAATCACAAAAATTTTATCCATGCGTGTGAGTTTAAAGACGGTTAATACAGCATCCTTTACACCACACAAAACCATATTTTGGTTGCCACCTAAGGCTTTCATCACTGATACTAAAGCACCTAAACCTGAGCTATCCATAAATTCGACTTGGCTTAAATTAAAAATTATTTTGTTATGTCCTTGCTGTACTAAAGACAAAATATCATCTCTAAATTTAACAGCAAATGCAGCATCAAGGCGTTTTTTTTGTATTTCGACAACAAGCTTATTATTGTCTAAATTTTTAATGGCTAAACTTTCCAATTATAATTCTCCGATCCAATTTATTATTAATGATACTACACTGCCTACACTATAAAACCAATAGGGGCTGCTGACCTTTTAATTGGATTTAAACACAGACGAGCTGAATATGTTAAAATAATAGCCTCTAGATTTTAGCATCAGGCTTGCTACTGTGACTGACTCTTTATTAGCAGAATTACGTATTACCGAAATCTTCTTCTCTTTACAAGGCGAAGCACGAACCGTAGGTTTACCTACGGTTTTTATTCGTTTAACTGGCTGCCCGTTACGTTGTAGTTATTGTGATACCACTTATTCATTTACAGGCGGTGAAAAATACACCCTTACCGCCATTATGCAGCAAGTGGCTGACTATGGCGCAAAATATGTTTGTGTCACAGGTGGTGAACCGCTTGCACAACCCAACTGCCTACCCTTATTAACCGCTTTATGTGATGCGGGTTATCAGGTTTCGTTAGAAACTAGTGGCGCGTTAGATGTCAGTCAAGTTGATCGACGTGTCAGTAAAGTCGTCGATCTAAAAACGCCCGACTCAGGTGAGGCACACCGTAATCTTTATGAAAATATGCAACACTTAACGGCCAATGACCAAATCAAATTTGTCATTTGTAGTCGTCAAGACTATCAATGGGCAAAATTTAAAATGGATGAATATCAGCTCAGTCAACGCGTCAGTGATGTTTTATTGTCACCGAGCCATCAGCAACAAGAGCCTCGTGAGCTAGCGGAATGGATTTTAGCCGACAAACTTGCTGTTCGTTTACAAGTGCAACTCCATAAAT
>NZ_CALETI010000430.1 GCF_937920075.1 uncultured Agitococcus sp. | reverse complement strand
AACCAGGTACACAGTTAACTATGCGTACCTTCCACATCGGTGGTGCGGCTAACCGAGCTTCTGCTATCAGTAATGTGACTGTGCGTAATGATGGTACGATTCGTTTCCATAACATTAAAATGGTTCAACATGCGAATGGTAACTTAGTCGCTGTTTCTCGTTCTGGTGAAATCGGTATTGCTGATAGCCGTGGTCGTGAGCGTGAGCGTTATAAATTACCTTATGGTGCAGTGATTACCGTTAAAGACGGTCAAGAAGTCAAAGGTGGCCAAATTGTTGCCAACTGGGATCCACATACCCATCCAATCGTCACCGAAGTGGCGGGTCGGGTGAAATTTATCCATATGGATGAAGGCATTACTGTACGTCATCAAACAGACGAACAGACTGGCTTAACCAATATGGAAATTATTGATCCCAAAGATCGTGCTGCTTCTGGTAAAGATTTACGTCCAGCGATTGCCCTGTTAGACAATAATGGTAATTATATTCGCTTAAAAGACTCCGATCAGCCAGTTCAATACTTCTTACCAGCCTTAGCAATTACTAGCTTACAAGATGGTGCAGAAGTGGGTGTAGGTGATGTTATTGGTCGTATTCCTCAAGAATCGTCCAAAACACGTGACATCACGGGTGGTTTGCCGCGTGTTGCTGACCTATTTGAAGCACGTAAGCCTAAAGAATACGCAATCTTGGCTGAAAAGAGCGGTACGATTACTTTTGGTAAAGAAACCAAAGGTAAACATCGTTTGGTGATTACCCCTGATGATGGTGGTGAGGCTTACGAAGAGTTGATTCCAAAATGGCGTCAAATTAACGTCTTCGAAGGTGAACGCGTGGCACGTGGTGAAGTCATTTCTGACGGTCCACAAAACCCACATGATATCTTGCGCTTAAAAGGCGAAACAGCGTTGGCAACTTACATTGTTAACGAAGTACAAGACGTTTACCGTTTACAAGGCGTTAAAATCAACGATAAGCATATTGAAGTGATTATTCGTCAAATGTTGCGTAAAGTGGACATTCTTGACGGTGGTGACTCTTCTTTCATCAAAGGCGAGCAAGTTGAATACGCTCGTGTTGTTGAAGAAAACGATGTCTTAGAACAAAACGGAGATATTCCTGCCAAGTTTGAACGCTTGTTAATGGGTATTACCAAAGCATCTTTGGCGACAGATTCGTTTATCTCTGCTGCATCCTTCCAAGAGACCACACGTGTCTTAACCGAAGCTGCGGTAACAGGTAAAGAAGACGATTTACGTGGCCTCAAAGAAAACGTGGTTGTGGGTCGTTTGATTCCTGCAGGTACAGGTTTTGCTTACCATGCAGAGCGTCGTCGTCAGCGTTTAGAAGCGTTGTTGCCACAGCCAAAAGCAGAAGATAATGAAGTGCTTAACCGTGACTTAGAAAAAGAAGCGGCTGCTCAAGCATTATTAGATGCGTTTAGCCAAGGTGAATAAGCCCTAGTCGCTAAAAGCTAAAAATGGCCGTGAGATCACGGCCATTTTTTTAGGCTTGACGACTAGACAAGCTATCCCTAAAATAATGCACCCTCAAAAAGTCTATTTGTAGGCTTTTTGAGGGTTTTTCTTTTTATGGCTTATACTGTTATCGCTTATTTGTGTGCGTGGCAGGCATAAAATGCCTTAACGCTCACAAAACGCGTTAATTGCAATGCAACGCATAAGCCTGAGTATTTACGGGAGAGAGTGCCGATATGGCAACAACAAATCAATTAATTCGCAAAGGTCGTACTACCCTTGTCGAAAAATCAAAAGTGCCTGCGTTGAAGGCATGTCCACAACGTCGCGGCGTTTGTACACGTGTTTATACAACAACACCTAAAAAGCCAAACTCTGCGTTACGTAAAGTATGTCGTGTTCGTTTAACTTCTGGTTTCGAAGTTTCTTCGTATATCGGTGGTGAAGGCCACAACTTACAAGAGCACAGTGTTGTATTGATCCGTGGTGGTCGTGTTAAAGACTTACCAGGTGTGCGTTACCACACCGTTCGCGGTTCCTTAGACTGTGCTGGCGTGAAAAACCGTCAACAAAGCCGTTCTAAATACGGTGCAAAACGTCCTAAGAAATAATTTTTTGGCCTTAGCGGCTTAAAAATTGTGAGGATGTAGTAAGGCTGGGCAAAAAAGTCCCAGATCTTCCCTGAAGTTCATTAAAGGTTCATATAGATATGCCAAGAAGACGCGTCGTAGCAGCTAGAGAGATTCTGCCCGATCCAAAATTTAAAAGCCAAACTGTTGCTAAATTTATCAACCACGTCATGGACAGTGGTAAAAAATCTGTAGCAGAAGGTATTGTTTACGGTGCTTTAGACCGTGTGCTCGAAAAAGGTAAAGCTGACCCAGTCCGCTTCTTTGAAGACACATTGGAAAAAGTGCGCCCAATGGTAGAAGTAAAAGCACGTCGTGTGGGTGGTGCTACTTATCAAGTACCTATGGAAGTACGTCCCTCCCGTCGTACTGCCTTAGCAATGCGTTGGTTAGTAGATGCTGCTGCAAAACGTAGCGAAAAAACAATGGCTCTACGTTTAGCAGGTGAGTTGTTGGATGCGTACGAAGGCAAAGGCGCGGCTATTAAGAAGCGTGAAGATGTCCATCGTATGGCTGAAGCTAACAAAGCTTTCTCTCACTATCGTTTCTAATTTAACAGGGCTTAGCTCGATTTGGGGCTAAGCCTGAAAACGAGTACATTATCATGGCGAGAAATACCCCGCTCGCACATTACCGTAACATTGGTATTAGTGCGCATATTGACGCTGGTAAAACAACCACGACTGAGCGTGTGTTGTATTACACAGGTGTTAATCATAAAATTGGTGAAGTTCATGAAGGTGCGGCCACCATGGACTGGATGGAGCAAGAACAAGAGCGTGGTATTACCATTACCTCTGCGGCAACCACTTGTTTTTGGTCAGGTATGGCAAATAACTTTGCTAAACACCGTATTAACATCATTGATACTCCCGGTCACGTTGACTTCACCATTGAAGTAGAACGTTCTATGCGTGTACTTGATGGTGCATGTATGGTGTATTGTGCGGTTGGTGGTGTTCAGCCTCAATCCGAAACCGTATGGCGTCAAGCTAACAAGTACAAAGTGCCGCGTATTGCCTTTGTTAACAAGATGGACCGTACAGGTGCAAACTTCTTCCGTGCTGTTGAACAGATGAAGACTCGTTTGGGTGCTAATCCAGTTCCCATTGCGATTCCTGTTGGCGAAGAAGAACACTTTGAAGGGATTATTGACTTAGTCAAAATGAAAGCCATTATTTGGGATGAAGCATCTCAAGGCATGAAGTTTGAATATGGTGATATTCCTGCTCATTTAGTAGATTCTGCGAATGAATGGCGCGAAAAGATGGTCGAAGCTGCTGCTGAAGCCTCTGAAGAGTTGATGAACGAGTATTTAGAAAACGGTGACTTAAGCGAAGAGCAAATTGTTCAAGCTTTGCGTATGCGTACTATTGCTTGTGAAATTCAACCAATGCTTTGTGGTTCTGCCTTCAAAAATAAAGGCGTACAAGCAATGTTGGATGCCGTAATTCAATACTTGCCTGCTCCAGGTGATGTTGAAGCTATTAAAGGTATTTTAGACGACAAAGACGAAACCGAAGGTGAGCGTATTGCCTCTGATGATGAGCCATTTGCTGCCTTAGCGTTCAAAATTATGAACGATAAATTCGTTGGTTCTTTAACGTTTATTCGTGTTTATTCGGGCGTATTAAAAACAGGTTCTGCTGTGTGGAATCCTGTGAAAATGAAGAAAGAACGTATCGGTCGTATCGTGTTAATGCATGCGAACGAACGTGAAGACGTTGAAGAAATCCGTGCAGGTGATATCGCTGCGGTTGCCGGCTTAAAAGACGTAACCACAGGTGATACCTTGTGTGATGAAAACCATATCATCACCCTTGAGCGTATGGTATTCCCAGAGCCAGTTATTTCTTTAGCCGTTGAGCCAAAAACCAAAGGCGACCAAGAAAAAATGGGTATCGCTTTAGGTCGTTTAGCCAAAGAAGATCCTTCCTTCCGTGTATGGACAGATGAAGAATCTAGTCAAACGATTATTGCGGGTATGGGTGAATTACACTTAGAAATTCTTGTTGACCGTATGAAGCGTGAATTTGGTGTAGAAGCCAACATTGGTAAGCCACAAGTTGCTTACCGTGAAACGATTCGTAAGAGTGTTGAACAAGAAGGTAAGTTTGTTCGTCAAACAGGTGGTCGTGGTAAATTCGGTCACGTATTCTTACGCTTAGAGCCTTTGGATACCGAAGTAGCTAACTACGAGTACGCGGTAGAAGTCGTTGGCGGTACTGTACCAAAAGAATTCTTCGGTGCGGTTGACAAGGGTATTCAAGAGCGTATGAAAAACGGCGTTCTTGCTGGTTATCCTGTTGTTGGTGTTAAAGCAACTCTGTTTGATGGTTCATACCATGACGTTGACTCTGACGAATTGTCGTTCAAAATGGCAGGTTCGATGGCATTCCGTCAAGGCTTTATGAAAGCTGATCCCGTATTGCTTGAGCCAATCATGAAAGTCGAAGTGGAAACACCAGAAGACTACATGGGTGACATTATGGGCGACTTGAACCGTCGTCGTGGTGTGATTCAAGGTATGGAAGACTTGCCTGGTGGTACTAAACAAATTCGTGTTGAAGTACCATTATCCGAAATGTTTGGTTACGCAACATCTATGCGCTCTATGTCTCAAGGTCGTGCAACTTACTCAATGGAGTTTGTTAAGTATGCCGAGACACCTAAAAATGTCGCTGATGCGATTGTTGCTAAATTCGCAGGTAAAGGCAAAGACGACGAATAATTGTTGTCATTGGTAATTGTAAATAACGATAATCTTCTCTCCTAAGTGGCGGGAAGGTTTTTTAAGAGGACTTAAATTATGGCTAAGGCCAAGTTTGAACGTAATAAGCCGCACGTAAACGTCGGCACAATTGGTCACGTTGACC
>NZ_CALETI010000429.1 GCF_937920075.1 uncultured Agitococcus sp. | reverse complement strand
TATCGTCTGCCAATCAACAAACGGTTCTCGACAGAGCAGAAGCACGACTAAAAGGCGCAAAACAGGCACGTTTCAAGGCAGCCAGAAACGGAAGTACAAAGCAGCTAATGACGGAGTTTAGCCTCGACATCAACGAGGCTATGATGACGCTATGATAGCAGAAATGAAAAAGCCACCGCTTTCGCAGTGGCTTAAAAACCATCTAACTGACTACTTGCAATAGTCAGTGATATTTCGTTTTTCAACGCAATATCCACCATTAGAGGCCTAGTGGCTTTTACGTACAACATCAGGACTTGCAGTGTATGACATCACCCAACCTTGTGCAAGGCAACTATTAGGGGCAATTACCACATAGCTGCTAAAAGCGACAAAAGAAGTTTGTTTGCCAGCTTGAGCAAGTTTACAGCTCATATCGTTAGCACTTACAATCTGTAATGTATTAATGGCTACCTACGGCGATAGTCTGTTGATACAGACAAAAGCTCATCGGCTAAGGATGGGCTTTTTGTTTCTATTGCTTGTGCAAGGCCATCAGCTCCGCCAGTGATTGAGCATCATGCTCAACCGCTCGCATGAATCCAAGCGTCAGCGTGTGCGGCATTTCTGCTTTGTAAGCATGTTTCCAACAGGTCAACGTATGCGCCCACAGGAGGCCGATTTGCTGCCGTACTCCTCTTAGCCCTGCCATTCGCTCTAGGATGTAAACACCTTTAGCCAATTGAGAAGGATCTTTAGGATGAACGATCACTGCTTTCTCAAAATAGCTTTTAATCGAATCATAGTAGGCTTTAGTCATTCGCCATGTCCATGTCTCAGGGTCATTATGGCTACGCCCTTTGTTAGCCATTGCGCTCTTTTTGCGTGTGGTTCTCACCAGTTCGTAACGCTCGGTGAAAATGATACGCGGCTCATTAATCGGCGATAACTTGTCATAGCCCGATTGAGTGAAGCTAGCGAGACTATCGCCTTCGGTCACAAGGATAAACAAGTGATACAGTTGGTCGGTGATGTCAAAAAAAATCACAAGATCAGCGACAGATTGCCCCTCTTTTTTCCGTTTGTACTTTTGGTCTTTGGAGAGGTTAAGGTCATAGCGCAAGGTCAGTTTTTTGACCACGGCCTCGATGCTTTTTAGGGGAATGGTCATCTGGGCGTGGTGTGTTGCACCGCGTGAAACAATGAATTGTATTCGCTGCATAGCGGTCGGTTTTCGGTAACAGTAGTAAATCATATTTTCCTAACATGGCGATTGCATAAAGGCGATTATATGGCGGAATCTATGCTTTTGTAATTAAAAATAATCTTGATAAATGCCGAGCGCAGCGAGTGCATTAATTAGGGGTTCCGTAAAATTCATTGACTCATGCTTTCGCCCTTCGTAATATCCGCCCATCTTAGGGGCTGACCACCTCGCCATTCGGAAAATGGAGGGGTCGCCAACCCCTACTATTTTCTTGTACCGCCCTCGACAGTTTTTGCCAAAAAACTGCTTCGACAAAGCTGCGTGCTGGGGAAACCTCGCTGGCGCGGCTATGACGGGCGCTGAGACTTGAAACAGTTTCTTCGATCCATTCTTTTTGAATTATTCGGGATTGGGCGACACGGACACGGGCGCGTAGGTAACTACGCTTACCCTGTTCATTGGGATAAAGTGAGGCTATTGCAGGACGCAAAATAAGGCCGTTAATCACTTCCGTTGTTGGCAACTTAGCTACATAGTTGTCAGTTGCGTGCTACACAGGTGGGCTGCTGAGGTTACGGTGACGTAACAGGAGTCTGAGGAGAAATCTGGATGACTTGGTACCTTTAGGGGCAACCCCGAAGGATCGCTGGATAGCTTAAGCCTGTAATTGCGGAGTTATAGCCATCAATCTATTGATGTTAAATCCGCATTGTAGAGAGTGTGTACTGTAAATTCGATGACGTTGTGATAGTCCATATCGTTGGCACTGATTGGAACCCCGACAACGGGAAACAGGAAGTGATTATCGCAATTGAGAAAGCAGGGTTCTACTCGTTAAGATCCGATGAAATAACGTGGGAAGCACTGAGCTTTGTCAACCGTGGCAGGTTGGCTTAAAGGTTTAAAAACGAAATCCAGCCTTGAGCTGGGCATAAGTTTTTTTAGTCAGTGTGGGAGAGTTGGTCAGTAGCGTTTGAGGCACTTTCGAGCGTAATAAAAACGTGAGCGAGTGTTTAGCGAAAGCCAATGTCGTTGGTGTAGGACGGTACAAAAATGGTTAAAAATGCAGATTTGGTTATCTGCTTTGGGGGCTGTGGTGGCCTCCAGTTTTAGGATGTAAAAGCTCTTGGCTATTGCTGAGAGCGTTGAAAATTGAAGTGTGCGATCGTGTTCTAGTGTGTTCTTAGTTTGACTAAGATGTAATTCGAGCTAGGCATATTGAATCATTTCTAACTCTTGAGACGTGCGATCGTGTTCTAGTGTGTTCTTAGTCTGACTAAGATGTAATTCGAGCTAGGCATATTGAATCGT
>NZ_CALETI010000428.1 GCF_937920075.1 uncultured Agitococcus sp. | reverse complement strand
GTTGGCGTTGGTTATTAAATAGTTTTGCCCGATTAGTTAGCTGTTGGGCTTTTTTATGAGTGATGAGTAATGGCAGAACGTAAACAGGTCGATTGGGAGTCTGTTGAAAGAGACTACTCGGCAGGTTTATTGAGTTTGCGCGAGATTGGCGATAAGCATAATGTGGCACACCAAGTAATCGCTAGAAAAGCCAAAAAAGAAGAGTGGGCAAGAGATTTAAGAGAAAAGATAGCAAAAGCTGTTGATAAAAAAATAGGTGACAAACAGGTAGGTGACAGTCTAGGTGACAGCAAAAAGGCATCTGAAAAAGAAATCATCGAGGTCAATGCCCAAGCAATCGTCAACATCAAGTTAGCCCATCGAGGCGATATTCGTAAAAGTAAACGAATTGTTAATGCGTTGTTTGATGAGCTTGAATTAACTACTGACAACAGAGAATTGTTTGAGCAGTTGGGCGAGTTATTGAGACAAGAAAGCGAATCAGGGCATGATAAATTAAACGATATTTATAAAAAATGTATTTCAATGCCTCATCGAATTGATGGTGTTAAAAAATTAACAGACGCACTAAAAACAATGATTGGGTTAGAGCGAGAGGCTTACGATATTCAATCAACCCCAACACCAATTGATAATGCGGTTTCATCATTACTAAAAGCCGTTCAGGGTAGTTATATTTCTGTTGCCACAAGCAACGTAGATTTTGATGATGACGAATGACATACCGCGACGTAAAGACGGCGGCATCAAGTGGAGTTTTAGACCAACAACGGAAGATGAGTTAAAGGCGTGTCTTAATGACCCCTTGTGGCGTATTTGCTCAGGTGCTTTGTACAAAATCATCATCAAAGGCGACGACAAGAAAGAAAAGAAGGGTGATGACAAGAAGAAGCAAAAAGAAGACTTAGTTGTGTTTTTTAGGCCAAACAGACCGCAAAGACGATTATTGGCTAATTTATGGCACAGAAACGTCATTCTAAAAGCGCGTCAACTTGGTTTTACTACGCTCATTTGTATTTTATGGCTTGATACCGCGTTATTTAATGAAAATATGCGGTGCGGCATCATTGCTCAAGACATAGACGCGGCAGAAGTTTTTTTCAGAGACAAAGTTAAGTTTGCCTACATAAATTTGCCTGAATCGTTGCGAAATCAAATGCCATTGGCGCGTGATAGTGCGAGCGAATTACTGTTTGCTCATAACAACAGCTCGATTCGTGTAGCAACATCAATGCGTTCAGGCACGATTCACAGGTTACACATATCAGAGTTTGGCAAGATTTGCGCTAAATATCCTGATAAAGCAGTTGAAGTAGTTACAGGTTCAATCCCTGCTGTGCCGCAAACAGGTATTTTGATTATCGAATCAACGGCAGAAGGGCGTGAAGGCGAGTTTTACAACATCACCATGCGAGCTAAAGCTGCTAAAGATTCAAACAAGGAATTAACAGTGCGTGACTATCGTTTCCATTTTTTCGCGTGGTGGGACGAAGAACGGTACTGTATGCCAGCCGATAGCGTCAAGCTCACTGATAAAGACAATGCCTATTTTGAACGGATTGAGTCTCAGATTGGTCAACCGATTAGCTTAGAAAAAAGAGCATGGTACATTGCAACACGAGAAGCTGATTTTAGCGGCTCAGAAGAAAAGATGTGGCAAGAGTACCCAAGTACGCCCGAAGAAGCATTTCAGCAATCTACAGAAGGCTGTTACTACTCCGAACAGCTTGCTAAAGCGCGTAAAGAAAGTCGAATTGCGACTGTACCAGTAGTTGAAGGTGTGCCTGTCAATACGTTTTGGGATATAGGCGCGAGTGATGGCACAGCGATATGGTTTCACCAGCGCATTGGCCTAGAGAATCGGTTTATCAGGTTCTACGAAGCATGGGGCGAGCCCTACAGCCATTTTGTTAAGTATATGCAGGCATTGGGCTACGTTTGGGGCAGACATTACCTACCGCACGATGCAACACACAAGCGACAACAAGGCACTAGTGTTAAAAGCCCGATTGATATGCTCGAAGAATTGGGACTACAAAACATCGAGATCGTGCCAAGAGTTGATTATGTGCAGCATGGCATACAAGCAACACGCGATGTGTTTAACCAGTGCTGGTTTGATGAGACTAATTGCAAAGATGGCCTAGCTCATTTAGAAAACTATCGCAAAGAGTGGAACGACAGAGCGGGGTGTTGGAAAGAATCACCGCGACACGACATTCACTCAGAAGCAGCAGACGCATTTAGGCAGTTTGCACAAGGCTACACTTACTACTCACCTAAAACGCCTCAGCGTTCACGCCCAAATTGGCGGAGAGTTTAATAATGGATACAGAAAACACTGTTGCGTTAAGTAATCGCAACGGCATA
>NZ_CALETI010000427.1 GCF_937920075.1 uncultured Agitococcus sp. | reverse complement strand
TGTTTTAGTGATACGCTTATAACCGTAATTACTCAAAATGTTGACTAATGGCATTTTAGTGTTAAACGTACCGATTACATCATTATCGCTACTAAACACGCGCACAGGTGCGGATTGCGCCTTGTAATCCTCTTTCTCAATGTGCCACGGACACGCACTTTTAAGCACATCTTTAGCAATATCCCATTGCGTCCAAATGTTTAATAATCCTGACGGTAATTCAGGTATGTTTTTATAGTCACCCACCCAAAAATAAGGCTGTCCAGTGTCGGGATGAATAGACGGCGGTAAAACATCTTGTGTTAAACCCCCGCGTAATTCAAAAACAACATCCGATTCTTTTTGATTGTGTTCGCTTGGCCAGTTAAGCGCGTGGCGTTTTAACTCTACGCCTACGGGTGCTTTAAAAATCAATTTAGAGCGATTCTCGCGCCCCGATTCAATCCGCACACCATCGCGCATCAATTGCGCTAAATCAACGCCCACAGCCTCAAGTGCAATTTGTGAGTGTTCGATGTTGTCAATGTCTAGCGTACAAGTACCACTCAAGCCATGAATCAAGCCAATGCCGTTATGGTCAAACAAGTTTAAATCAGTAACAGGGTTCTGCTCCCATTTGTCTTGAAACGGTTTTTTTCCACGCACTAAGCACAATTTAAAACCATGAGCGACATAACTTGACGCGGCTTCTTTATTGTTTTGCATTTTCTAATTGTCCTTCTAAATAGTCAGAGAGTTTTTTAATTGTGTCATATTCGGCACGTTCAAACTTTACCAACCGATAAATTGTATTTGAGTGAATACCCACACGCTCGGCGACAACATTAAGTTGTCTATCCTCTAACAGTTTTTTAATTTCAGGCAGCGATAACATAATTTAACCTCTTTTTTGTTTGTGAGTGTTGACACAATAACAAATTATAATTACTATGGCAACCACTGGTACACGAAACAAACGAAACCAGTGAAACCAGTGAAACATTAACCAACGAAACAGTGAGTATATTATGAGCAATTTATCAAGCTACAATTTTGATGCAAGCACAATCGAACCATCAAACAGCTATGACCCAATCCCTGCTGGCTGGTATAAGGCTATTATCAGCAATAGCGAGATGAAG
>NZ_CALETI010000426.1 GCF_937920075.1 uncultured Agitococcus sp. | reverse complement strand
AATATTTAGCCCAGCTTCAACAACTACTGACTACACACAAATGTTAAGCATTTTAAATGCAGATGCGCCCCTGTATGTAGGTCATCCGTTTACCTATGACCCACAAACCAATAGCTATGCGACAGAGACCCAAGAATACTTAGATTATGTCTTGATTGATAAACGTTATCGCCAAGGTAGCAATACCAATACCGTACGTATTTATCGTGGTTTAAGTCCTGCGGTTTGGTTAAAACATGATTTATCTGATCATTATGCCGTTGCAGGTCAGTTAAACTTTTAACGATACCGAGCGCAAGGATGCGCTTACTCCCTGACACTAACCCCTTGCCAAATCACTTGCATCACCATTCGACCACGTGCCAATAAATCATCAGGGCAACCTTCAGCCAACCACCCGACGACAATACGCTGTACTGAACCTGCACACATCTCCACCAATAATTTAATATTAGCCCAATTGGCAATCATGTCTTGTTGTTGTGCATGACTAAAGACCTCATGCAACACACTAATAGCCCGTTGTTGACCTAAAGACATTTGATGCGCCCAATGTGCTAAAGGCACATTTAAATAAATTAATGCTGCTACCCGTGGCCGAGTAGCATAAAAGCTAAAAAAAGCTTCTGTCACGGCGTTTAAGCGCAACAAAGGATCGGTGCTAGTTTCTGCTGCGGCGGCCATAAGCTGGCTTAACTCCAACATATCCTGTTCTATACAAGCCGTTAATAAACTTTCTTTATTGCCAAAATATTTATAAACGGTTTGAGGGCTAACTCGTGCTTTTTGACAAATTTCACGAATACCCACTTGATGAAATTGCCCTTGGGCAAAACATTCTAAAATGGTGTTTCGTAACAAGGTCAATGTTTCTGGCTTAATTAAACGACCATCAGCTTGGCTCATAAAACACCTTTACTCAAAACGTAAAATATCAATCGTTGGTGGCATTGCAAAACGTAAGGGCAGCCCTACCATGCCAATACCACTGGTAATAAATAGCTGGTTATTATTTTCTAAAGGATACATTCCTCTTTTATAGCCTTGCTCAGTCAGCAGATGTAAAATTTTTTCTGTCAAAATCGGCAAATTGACCTGTCCGCCA